>NZ_QKOB01000004.1 GCF_003226535.1 Meiothermus sp. Pnk-1
GACCGCGTAAGCACGGGCCAGCTCCACCAGGCTCCTTTCCCCTTTGACCGCCTCCAGGGCGGCCTGGAACTTGACCTGGGGTGCTACTGCCTTGGGCTTCTTCATCTGGACCTCCTGATCTCTGCAGGATACATCAAAAGTATCGTCTAGGTTAAGGGGGTCATATCCTTGCCCCCAGCCTTCTCAAGATCAGCCGGTATACTCGCACTATGGAACAGACCCTAGACCTCACCTGGGACCTAAGCGACCTCTACGCCTCGCCCACCGACCCTAAACTCATTCACGACCTCGAGGCCGCCAAAACCGAGGCCGGGGCCTTCCAAGCGCGCTATGCCGGGAAGATGGCTGGGCTCTCCCCCGCTGAACTCGAGGCGGCCCTGCGAAGATATGAAGCCATCCTCGAGCGGGCCTACCGGCCTTTGATCTTCGCCAACCTGGCCTTCGCCACCGACACCCAGAACGACCTCATCAAGAAGGTGCAAGACCAAGCCCGCCAGGCTCTTACCGAGGTGAACAACACCCTGCTTTTCGCCGAGATCGAGCTAAAGGCTATGCCCGAGGAGGAGTTTGCCAAATTCCTCCAAGCCCCTGAGCTGGCCGAACTTCGCCACTGGCTCGCCCGGCTGCGGGCCTATGCGCCTCACACCCTTTCGGAAAAGGAGGAGCGGGTCTTCAACCTCAAGAACCTCACCGGAAGGAGCGCTTGGAGCCAGTTCTACACCGAGTACACCAGCCGCTTCCGCTTCCGGGTGCAAGTGGACGGGGAGGAAAAAGAACTCAACGACCCCCAGACCCGCTCCCTGCTCCGCCACCCTGACCCCGCCGTGCGCCGCAATGCTCATGCCGCTTTGTACGGCAAGTACGCCGAGGAAGCCCCCACCCTGACCTATATCTTCAACACCGTGTTCCAAGACCGCCTGACCGACCTCGAGCTACGCGGCTACCCCCACCCGCTGGGCCAGACCGCCCTCGACGACGAGCTTACCCCCGAGGAGATCGAGCGGCTCTTGGCCGCCACCGAGGCCCATTACCCCTTGGTGGAGCGCTACCACCGCCTCAAAGCCCGGCGGCTGGGTCTCGAGCGCCTGCCCAGCGCGGACCGGCTGGCTCCTTGGGGCCAGGAGCCTAAGGTGAGCTACCTAGAAGCCAAAGAGATGACGCTCGAGGCCCTGGGCCGCTTCAGCCCAACGCTGAGGCAGATCGCCCAGGAGTTTTTCGACCAGCGCTGGATCGACGTGCTGCCCAAAAAGGGCAAGCGGGGCGGGGCGTTCTGCTCGGGTGGGCTGCCCAGCACCCATCCCTACCTGTTGCTGAACCACACCGACGACCTCGACTCGGCCCACACCCTGGCCCACGAGATGGGGCACGGCCTGCACTATATGCTGATGCGCCAGCAGCGCCTGCTGAACTTCGGCGCCACCACCCCCTTGGCCGAGACCGCCAGCGTCTTCGCCGAAATCCTGCTGGATGACTTGATCCTCGAGCGCCTGAACAGCGAAGAAGAGCGCGCAGCGCTATTGGCTAACCGCCTCGAGGACGCGGTCAACACCGCCTTCCGCCAGGTGATGTACACCCGTTGGGAGCTCGAGGCCCAGCAAGCCCGTAAGGATGGGATCCAACCCGCCGAACTCTACAACCGGCTCTGGCGCCAAGAGAACCAAAAGCTCTACGGGCAAAGCATGGAGTTTACCGAGCTGGACTGGGTAGCCTGGAGCGGTATCCCCCACTTCGTGCATTACCGGTTCTACTGCTATAGCTACGCCTATGGCTACTTGCTGGTGCTGGCGCTGTACAACCGCTACCGGGAAGAGGGGCAGGCCTTTGTACCTAAGTACCTCGAGATCCTGGCCGCGGGCGAGTCCGATACCCCACAGGGCATTTTGGCCAAGGCCGGGATCAACCCCGCCGACCCCGGATTTTGGGAGGGCTCTTTCCGGGTGATCGAGGGTTGGCTATCGGAACTCGAGGCGCTGGCCTAAACCCGTCCCTACTGTCGGAGCGCCAGGCCTGGCCCCGACACGACCTCGGGGGTGCCGGACATGCATCGCCAGGTGTAACGTTTGTTACATATGAGCCGGAGCAAGCAACCCCAAACCCGGCAAGCCCTGCTCGAGCAAGCTACCCAGTACGTGCTCGAGCATGGACTGCAAAACCTCTCCCTGCGCCCTTTGGCCCAGGCTTTGGGCACCAGCGCGCGAATGCTGATCTACCACTTCGGCTCGCGGGAACACCTGATCAGCCAGGTGCTGACCCTGGCGGTATCCCGCCAACAGGCCGCCATGCAAACCCTGGCCACAAAGCAGCGCTTTGCAAGTCTGGGGGAATTGCTGGGCGCCTTCTGGGAGCGCTTGAGCGCCCCCCAATCCCGGGCTTTTTTGCGCCTGTTGTTTGAGGTAGACGTGTTGGGATTCTCGGGGCATCCAGTGTACGCGGGTTTCTCCAGGGCCGCCCTCGAGGGCTGGGTAGGGTTGATCGAAAGCCTGCTCGGGCAAATCCTGGGGCAAGGTGACCACCGGAGCCTGGCCACCCATATCGTCGCGAGCTTCAATGGGCTGATCCTTGACCTGCTGGCGACCAAGGATGAAGCCCGGGTAAATCGAGCTTTCCAGGCTTTTGTGCAAACGCTCACGTCGCCCGGCAGGTGAGCGCTCAGTCCAGGACGAAGCGGTCTTCGGTGTCGTGCAACCGCACCCGCTTGATGATGCGTTGGTCGCTATCCGAGCCCTCGAGGGTCATCGCCACCACGCTCACCAGGTGGCGAATTGGGCTGCGTATAACCTTTTTGGTGAGGGTTTCCTCGACCTGGAAAATTCCGGCGGAGTTGTTCATGTACACCTGGATCTCCACCGGGGTGCGCTCCCCCTTGAGGATGTGCACCTCATCCACGGCCAAAGCGCTGATGGAATGGATGTCCACCGAGCCCAGCGCGAAAGCCTTGCGCCCACGCCCCTTGGTGATGTCGGTGCCGTCAGCTACTGCGGTGATGCCGCCCTCTACGGTGAGGGGCTCGGGAGAGAGGTCGTGGCAGTTGATGCTGTGCAAGATAAACGCGCGCAGCTTGACCCGCTGTTCGGGATCAGGGTAGATCTGCTCCAAGATGCGGTCCACGATGGGAGTGGCCAGCATCACGCTGAACCCCTCATGGGCTACCCGGTGCACCTGGTTGCCGATATCGTGGAGCATGGTCGAGAGGAGAACCACCAAGAAGGTGTCCTCAAGGTTCCCCGCCCCGCTCTCCACCACGTCGAGCTTGGCCCCCGACCCCGCGATGAGGGAGAGGATCGCCACGCTAGCCGCCCCGGTGAGCATGGCGTGGACCCGCCCGTGATCGTTATAGCCCAGCTTGCGCATGGTGATGTAGTTGGCCATGTCCCAGTGGGCTTTGGCCTCGGGATCGTTGTAGAGGATCTCGTAAGCCCGCAGGGCCCGGGGGTAGTTCCTGAGCGCTTCGCGAATGGATTGGTCGGCCTCGAGGTAGAGCTTAGACTTGGGGCTCGAGACCAAAACGACGCGTTCTTGCACGTTGAGGTTAGCTTCTGACACACCCCATGCTACGCCATCTCTACCCTGGATGGGCGTCCTGGCTCACGCATCAACCTTTACTCGCCCTTGAAATTCGCCGCCCGCTTCTCCAGAAAAGCCCGGGTCCCCTCTTTCATGTCCTGGGTCTGGCAGGCCAGGCCGAAGAGATCGGCTTCGATCTCGAGGGCCTCCGCCAGGTCGAGGTGCTCTCCCCGCGCCACCGCTTCCTTGGCCAAAGCCAAAGCCACCGGGCCGTTTTTTAGGATCTGCCGGGCCAACTCCTGGGCCGCCTGCAGGGCGTCTTCAGCCACCCGGTTGACCAGGCCCAGCTGCAAAGCTTCCTCGGCAGGGACGTGCCGACCAGTGAAGATCAGGTCGAGCGCCCGCCCTCGCCCGACGAGGCGCGGCAGGCGCTGGGTCCCGCCGAAGCCGGGGATGATCCCTAACCCCACTTCGGGCAGACCCAGCTTGGCTTTTTGGCTGGCTACCCGAAGGTCGCAAGCCAACGCCAGCTCGAGCCCCCCTCCCAGGGCAAAGCCGTTGACCGCCGCGATGGTGGGTACCGGCAACACCGCGATCTCGTTGAATACCGCCTGGCCCAGCAGGGCGAACTCGCGCGCGGCGAACACATCCGCGATCCCTGCAATCTGGTTGATGTCGGCCCCGGCCACAAAGGCCCGCCCCTCGCCGGTGAAGATGGCCACTCTGGCCTCGGGATCTTCGGCGATGACCTCGCTCACCTGGGCCAGCTCCAGCAGCACATCCTGATTCAGGGCGTTCAAGGCGTCGGGGCGGCGGATGGTGACGGTGGCGATCCCGCCCTCCACCGCGTAAGAGAGGTATCGGAACTCGGGGATCTCGAGCGTGAAAGCGTCTTCCTGGTTCATCGTCAACCTCCTTGGTTTGCCATCTGCACACAGGCCTCGAGGGCCACCCGGGTCATCCGGTCAACCCCCTCTTGGATCAACTCGGGGGCTACAAACTGGGTATCCCCCACCTTATTCACCACCGCCAGTACCGCCCCGGCTTTCATCTTCCGCATCTTGGCGATGAGAAAGAGGGCCGAGGACTCCATCTCCGCCGCCAGAGCGCCGAAGGGGGCCATGGCCTGGCCGTGGTGCTCCAGCGGGGAGTAGAAAGCGTCCTCGGTGACGATCATCCCGACGTGGTGGGGATAGCCAAGGCGGCGGGCGGCCCCTACCAGCTGCTCGAGCACCCCGTAGTCCGGAATGGGCGCGTAGGGCCTGCCGCCCAAGTACTGCCGTGTGGTCCCGTCGAAGGGGACTGCGGCTTGGGCCACCACCAACTCAGGGGCTTTGAGGTCGTCGCTAAAGACCCCGCAGGTGCCGACCCGTACTAACACCTTGGCCCCTAGCTGGGCTAGCTCCTCTACCACAATGGCCGTGGAGGGGCAGCCCATTCCGGTAGTCTGCACCGAGACCGCTAAGCCCTGGTAGGTGCCGGTGAAGCCCAGCAGGCTACGGTAGGTAGTGTAGGGTTTGGGGTCCTCGAGGAAATGCTCGGCGATCCACTGGGCCCGGCCTGGATCGCCCGGCAAGAGCACGTAAGGGGCCACCTCCCCTGGCTTTGCGCGCACGTGTAAAGGCGTCATACGCAAGACAGGATACAGGGTGCAAGGGGTAAGAAGCGAATGGCTCAGCCCAACCGCAGCTCGGGCAACCCCTGTACCAGGTGTTCGTCGTGGGTGGCGAGCAGCACCGCAGTGCCCAAGTCGCGGGCCAGCTCGAGCATCAAAGCCAGCACCCGCTCGGCATTCCGGCGGTCCAGGCTGCCGGTGGGTTCGTCGGCCAGCAGCAGCTTGGGTCGCAGGTAGAGCGCCCGCGCCACCGCCACCCGCTGCCGCTCCCCGCCGGAGAGCGCTTGAGGGCGCAATCGGGCACGGTCTGCCAAGCCGATCCGCTCCAGCAGCTCGAGCCCCCAGGCTGGGTCTACCCGGCCCGCCAGATAGCCGGGAACCAGCACGTTCTCGAGGGCGGTTAGCTCGGACATCAGGTAGTGGTGCTGAAATACTAGGCCCAAGTAACCCAGCCGCAACCGCGCCAGGGCCTCTTCACCCAAACCCCCCAGGTTGGTTGCTCCCCACCACACCTCGCCCTCCTGCAGGGCCAACAGCCCGGCCACCAGGTGAATCAGGGTGGTCTTGCCACTCCCCGATGGCCCCAGGATGACCCGTACCTCCCCCGGGGAAAGCTCGAGGTTGAAGTCCTTGAATAGTTCGACCTCAGGGTACCGATAGGCCAGGCGAACGGTCCGCAACACCACCCCCAAAGCATACCAACCCCCGTGATCCCCCTCGCCAGCCCAACTATGCCCCTTTTCGTATCTTGCGCTGATCCGGCGGAGGCGCTTAGAGTGGGGACGATGCTGCGCGACACCACCCTGCTGGCCCAGACTCCTCTTTTCCGGGGAGTCCCGCCTCAGGCGCTCGAGATCGCCCAGGAAGCCTTCATCGCCCGCTTCTATCCGGCGGGGGCCACGGTCTTCAAAGCGGGCGATCTGGGATCCGCGCTCTATGTGGTACAACAGGGCCGGGTGCGCATCTTCCGCACCTATCTCGACGACCGCGAGCGGGTCTTTGCCTTCTTGGGCCCCGGCGAGGTCTTCGGGGAGATGAGCCTCCTGGACGACGAGCCCCGCAGCGCGAGCGCAGAAGTGGTCACCGACTCGGTACTCTTGGTGCTCTACCGCGAGGCTTACCAAAGCCTGATCCGCCGCTATCCACAGGTGGCCCACAACATCGCCGGAATCCTGGCCAAAAGGTTGCGCGAGGCCGACCTCGAGCTGGAAGTCCTCTCCTTTGAGGAAGCCCGGGGCCGGGTAGCTTATGCCTTGCTCAAGCTTTACCGGCAGGGGTTTGGCGAGAACGGCCGGATGAAGCTCACCCACCTCGAGCTAGCCCAGCTTTCCGGCACCAGCCGTGAGACCGTGACCCGAGTACTCCACGCCCTCAAAAACGAAGGGTTGTTACGGGTCACCGGGGGGTACGTGGAGATCGTGGACACCACTACCCTAGAAGAAGTCTTGTACGGTCTTCGGTAAAATCTATTGACCTATGGGACAACATCACCGCCTGGCCAGCGCCGTGAACCGAGATGGCCCGTTGGTACGCTGCTCGATTCCCCAAAGGGGGAACCGATGAGCCGACCGACCGTATGGATCGCCCCCTCGGTGCTGGCCGCCGACTTCACCCGCTTGGGCGAGCAGGTTCGAGAAGCCCAGGAAGGTGGGGCCGATTTGATCCACGTGGACGTGATGGACGGGCGCTTCGTGCCCAACATCAGCATGGGGATCGTGGTGGTGGAGGCCATCCGGCGGGTCGCGCGGGTTCCTTTGGATGTCCACCTGATGATCGTGGAACCCGAGAAGTACCTGGCCGATTTCGTACAGGCCGGAGCCACCTACCTCACCTTTCACGCCGAGGCCACCCCTCATGCCCATCGGGCCGTGCAGCGCATCCGCGAGCTGGGGGCTAAACCGGGACTGGCGCTCAATCCGGCCACTCCTTTATCCTTTTTGGAACCCCTGCTTCCCGACCTCGATCTAGCCCTTTTGATGACGGTCAATCCCGGGTTTGGTGGACAGAAATTTATCCCAAGCTCCACGCAACGTTTGCGCGAGTTACGGACGCTGCGCGACCGGCTCAACCCGGCCTGCTTGATCGAGGTGGATGGGGGGATCACCCCCCAAACCGTGGCCCAAGTATCGGGAGCCGACATCCTGGTGGCGGGCTCGAGCGTGTTTAATGCCCGCTCGAGCATCCGGGAAAATATCAACACCCTGAGGAAGAACTATGCGCTTACGGGTTGACCTGATTCCCCGCGAAGAGCTGGCCTTTGCCGACGTGGTGCTGGTGGTGGACGTGATCCGGGCCACCACCACCGCCGCGGCGTTCCTGGAGGCCGGGGCCAGCGCCCTCTACCTGACCCCCTCGATCGAATCCGCCCGGGCCTTCAAGGACGAGGACGTGGTCCTCGGGGGGGAGGTGGGGGGGCTCAAACCCCAGGGCTTCGACCTGGGCAATAGCCCCCGGGAGGCGCTCGAGGCCCCCGTGGGGGCGCGCACGGTGGTGATGAGCACCACCAACGGCACCAAGGCCGCCCACCTGGCCGCCCGCTCGGCCAAGCACGTGCTGCTGGCCTCGCTGTACAACGCCCACGCCGCCGCCCGGCTGGCCCACGAACTCGCCACCGAGGAGGTGGCGGTGTTGTGTGCGGGCAAGGAGGGCCGGGTAGGCCTCGACGATACCTACACCGCCGGGGTGCTGGCGGAGTTTTTGCAGCTGATGGGCCAGTACGACCTCGACGACGGGGCGCTGGTGGCCCTCTCCACCCGCCGCACCTACCCCGACCCGCTCGAGCCCCTCTCCCTCTCGGCGGCGGCCCAGGCGCTCAGGCAGGTAGGCCTCGAGGACGACGTACCCTTCTGCGCCCAGGTGGCCAAATCCCCCGCCGTGCCCCTGCTAGAGGGCCGCAGCGGGGAGGCCTTGATCTTCCGGCGGGGAAGCTCGCAGCGCTCGAGCCAGGTAGGGATCCCGGTGGTGTCGTAGCGGGCTTCAGCGGGAGGCCAACAGCCGCAAGAAGTTGCGGCTGGCCTCGATGCCCTTCTCGTAGTTGATCAGGTCGAACTTCTCGTTGGGCGAGTGCAGGTTGTCGTCATTGAGGCCCATCCCCAGGAGCACTACCGGGATAGCTAGAGTCTCCTGGAAGCTCGCCACGATGGGGATGCTCCCGCCGGAACGGGTAAAGACCGGCTTGCGGCCCCAAGCGGCCTCGAGCGCCTGTGCGGCTTTGCGCATATAAGGCGAGTCCAAATCGGTCAGCACCGGCTTTCCGCTACCATGGGAGAGGATCTCCATCCGGTAGCCTGCGGGCTTGATTTGCTGGAGGTAAGCGGTAACGGCTTTTTGGATCGCTTCAGGATCCTGATCGGGGACCAAGCGCATGGAGAACTTGAACCCCGCCTTGGCAGGGATCACCGTTTTGGAACCCTCTCCCTGATACCCGCCCCAGATGCCGTTGACGTCCAGGGTGGGGCGAACCCAGGTGCGCTCCAACGCCCCCCAACCGGGCTCACCCGGCAGGGCCTCAGCGCCAATGGAGGAGGCGAACGCCGCTGCGTCAAAGTTCAGGCTGGCCAGGTTGGCGCGTTCCTCCTCGGTAAGCCCACGCACCGCATCGTAAAAACCGGGGACCAGAATCCGCCCGTCTTCGCCCTTGAGCTTGGCGATCATCCAAGCCGCCGCGTGGATGGGGTTGGGAGCAGCCCCGCCGTACACGCCGGAGTGCAGGTCGCGGTTGGCCCCTTCCAGCCGAACTTCCATGTACACCAACCCGCGCAGCCCGTACTCCAGGCTCGGCACCCCAGGGGCGTACATCGCCCCGTCGGAGATGAGCAGCACATCGGCCCCTAGGCGCAGGGCATTGGCGCGCACAAAGGGCTCGAGGTTGGCGCTGGAGATCTCCTCCTCCCCCTCAATCACGAACTTGACGTTGACCCTAAGGTCAGCCCCTAGATCCTCGACCGCGGCGATGTGGGCGTAGATCTGGCCCTTGTCGTCGGAGGCCCCCCGGGCGTAGAGCTTGCCCTCTCGAAGGGTGGGCTCGAAAGGCGGGGTGTGCCACAGCTCGAGCGGGTCCGGCGGCTGCACGTCGTAGTGGCCGTAGATGAGCACGGTGGGGGCCTGGGGGTCCACAATTCTCTCGGCGTAGACGATGGGGTGACCGGGAGTGGCGATCACTTCGGCCTGGAACCCCAGCGCGGAGAGCTTAGCCTCCAGCCAGCGAGCCGCCTGGGCGACGTCTTCCTTATGGTCGGGACTAGCCGAAACCGAAGGGATGCGCAAGAACTCGATGAGGGCGTCTAAATGCTTGTTCACGCTACGGATTATATGGGCGGAGCGGCTTTTTAAGCACTCTCCGAGCTGGGCTCGGATTTCTGCCGCTCGCTGAGCTCGCGCAGCAAGGCCAGCCGCAGCCGAGTCACCTCGCTCTCGAGCCGGGCTTGTTGCGCATCGAGCTCATCCCGCAGCTTGATGATCTCCTCCACCCCGGCCAGGTTCACCCCCAGCTCCTGGGTCAGCCGGCGGATCTCGCGCAGCTTTTCTACGTCCCGCTCGGAGTATAGGCGGGTCTTCCCCGAAGAGCGTTTGGGAGACACCAACCCTTTGCGCTCATACAACCGTAAAGTCTGTGGGTGCATATCTACCAGCTCCGCAGCCACCGAGATCACGTAGACCGGGCGGTCTTTGGCAGCGGACTGCTTCTTGGCTGGGGGTTCGAGCTCGCGCGGGGCGGGCAGGGCTGGGGGAGACTTGAGGGCCTCGAGCTTCTCTCCCAGTTCGGCCTTGAGGCGCAATACCTCTTCGCGGAAGCGGGTTTCGAGGGCGTATAACTCATCCCGCAGCTTGATGATCTCCTCCACCCCGGCCAGGTTCACCCCCAGCTCCTGGGTCAGCCGGCGGATCTCGCGCAGCTTTTCTACGTCCCGCTCGGAGTATAGGCGGGTCTTCCCCGAAGAGCGTTTAGGCCGGATCAACCCTTTTCGCTCATACAAGCGCAGGGTCTGCGGATGCATATCTACCAGCTCCGCAGCCACCGAGATGATGTACACCGGACGGTCCTTCTCCCCTGCCATATCAAGGTGAGTATACAAAATCTTATACAGCAATGATCAATCAAGCTGCACAAATATCAGGCGAATCCTCTGTGGCTCGTGGGGGGTTCATCCTTCCTTTCTCCGGTCCGCCCAGCGAAAGGGTAAATAGTGCGGCTCCCACATCCGGCTGGCCACAAAAGCCCCTACTTGGGCGGCGTTCATGTTCTGGACTCGAGGCTCGCGGCACAACCCCTCCTCCAGGGCTTTAGCCAGCACTCGGCTGGCCACTTCGCGGCTCACCTCGCGCAATTGCTTGACCGGCGGGTAGACCCGCCCCGGGGTCTCGCGGGCGGTATAGTCGGCCAGGGCATAGGCGGCTTCCAACACCATCCCATCCGAAACCTCGCTGACCTGCCCCAGCACCGCCGCGAAGCCCAACCCGGGGAAGATAAAGGCGTTGTTGCCCTGGCCCACCGGGTACTGGTTTCCGTTGTAGTCCACCGGAGGAAAGGGGCTACCCGCGGCCACGATAGCCTGACCCTCGGTCCAGTGAATAAGGTCGTCGGGAAGGGCCTCGGAAGCGGAGGTGGGGTTGGAGAGGGGGAAGATGATGGGCCTGGGGGTATTGTTCTGTACAGCCCGTACCACCGGTTCAGTGAAGCAGCCGCCTTGCCCTGAGAGGCCCAGCAACGCGGTGGCGCGAGCGTTTTGAATGGTCTCGAGCAGGGTTGGAATCTGCCCGGCGAAGCTCCAACCGGTCAGGGCCTCGAGCGGCTGAGCATACGGCTGCTTGTAGGCCTCCATGCCGCGCCCCTCCACCAAAAGCCCTCGCGAATCCAGCACGAAAAGCCGCCTTTTAGCCTCCTCCTCGGACAGGCCTTCGCGCTTGAGCCCTTCCAAGATGGCCCAGGCCACCCCGATGCCTCCCGCTCCGGCCCCGTGAATGACGATGCGCTGCTCCGAGAGCCGCTCGCCCTTCAAGCGGCAGGCGGAGAGCAACCCGGCCAGCGCCACCGCTCCGGTTCCTTGGATATCGTCGTTGAAGGAAGGGATCACCTTACGGTAGCGCTCGAGCACGGCGAAGGCGGTATCCTTGGCGAAATCCTCCCACTGGATGACCACCTTGGGATAACGCTCCTTGACCGCTTCGACAAACCTATCCATGAAGGCGTAGTAGGGCTCGCCGCTAAGGCGCTTGTGCCGCATCCCCAAGTAGAGGGGATCGGAGAGCAAATCGGCCCGGTCGGTGCCTACGTCAAGCTCCACCGGCAAGGTTTTATCGGGTCCCACCCCGCCCGCCGCGGTGTAGATCGAGAGTTTGCCGATGGGAATAGCCATCCCGCCAAAACCCTGATCACCGATGCCCAAAATCGCCGAAGAATCCGTCGCTACGATGAGCCGTACATCGTTTAGAGGCACGTTTGCCAGCGCCTCCCGGATCCCCTCGATGTTCGCGGTGCTGGCGGTGAAGCCCCGCGGGTAGCGATAGATATGGGAAAACTGCCGCACTGCCTCACCCACGGTGGGGGTGTAGAGGATGGGCAGCATCTCCTCGAGGTGCTCCTCTAACAGCGCATAAAACAGGACCTCGTTGCGGTCTTGCAGGTTGCGCAGGTAGATATGCTTTTCCATCTCCGAGCCCAACAGGCGGTACTGCCGGTAGGTCTGGTCCAGCTGCTCTTTGATGGTGTTGACGTGCGGCGGCAGGAGCCCCTCAAGCCCCAGCTGGCGGCGCTCCTCCAGGGTGTAGGCAGTTCCCTTGTTGAGCAGCGGGAAGCGGGTCAGAAGAAATCCTTGAACGTAGACCTCGAGGTAACGGTTGCCCCCTTCGTCGCGCTTGACGTCGTAATACCGGCTGACGCTCATACGCATTATCCTAACGCTTTGCACGGGTTTGCCCAGCCCAAACCTGCGGCGGCCAACGTGGATAGCCCGCCCCCCTGGCCTGAAAGGCCCGGGAGGCGCGGTGCTCGAACGCCGTGACCGATCGGGAAGCGGTGGAGTAAAGGCGCTTGGAGCCTAGGCTGGACACCCCGCAGCCGGACAAGCGGTGGAACCCCCGCCGAAGGTGGCGGCTGAAACGCCCGGTAAGGCCCCGATGGTGTATTCGGTCACATGCCCAGGGTCTTGGCCCAGTCGGTGGGTTCCTTGGCCTGGGCGTACTCGGTATCCATTTGGGCAAGTTGGAGCTTGCCGGAATATTCTTCGTTTACCGCCTGCCAGTAGGTGTACTCCTCGATCACCCAGATGCCCGACTCGCGCGCCCCGTTGCCGCTCGCGCGAATACCCCCAAAAGGCAGGTGCGCCTCGGCCCCTACGGTGGAGTTGTTGATCGAGGTCATCCCGGCCTTGATGCCGTTCTTGAACAGGTAAGCCCAGCCGCGGTGATTGGTGTAGATACTGGAGGAAAGCCCATATGGGTGGGCGTTCGCCGCTTCGATAGCCCCCTCGATCCCGTCTACTTTGACCAGGTTGACAGTGGGGCCAAAGACCTCGGTCTCGAAGATCTTCATGCCGGGGGCAGCCTCCCAGACCGTGGGCCAGCCGAAGTGGCCAGCATCCGGGTCGCCTTTGAAGTGCGGATAAGGGTTCTTCGCGGTGATGCGCCCCTTACCGAAAAGGAGCTTGGCCCTGTCCTGGGAAGCCCATTCGTAGTGCCTAGCCCACCCCGCGTAGAAACGCTCATTCATGAAGGGGCCATAGGTGATCGGCTCGGTCAGCAAGGGGTTGCCGATGGCGGTAGCCTCGGTTCGCTCGAGGAAGCGCCGCTTGAACTCCTCATAGATGGGCGCGTCCACCAGGATGTTCCCCGCGCTGGTACAGCGCTGCCCGCCGGTGGCGAAAGCGCTCCACCAAGCCCCCTCGAGCGCCAGCTCGATATCAGCATCGCGCATCACCACCAACGGGTTCTTGCCCCCTAGCTCGAGGGTGGGGCGGATCAGGTTGCGCCCGGCGATCTCCCCGATACGGCGACCCACCGCGCTCGAGCCGGTGAAGGCGAATTTGTTGAATAGCCCCTCATCCATTAGCTCAACCAACCACTCCCCGGTAGAACCGCCTCCCCCGCCGAAGACCACGTTGAGCACTCCAGGCGGTAGCCCAGCCTCCTCGAAGAGCCGGGCGAAAACGATGGAGAGCGTAGGGGAGTCGTCGGAGGGCTTCCACACCACGGTGTTCCCGGCGAGCACCGCGGGGATGATCTTCCAAGAGGGGACCGCGATGGGGAAGTTCCCGGCGGTGATCATCCCTACCACCCCCAGGGGGCGGCGGAAGGTGAAAAGCTCCTTGCCCGCCATCTCGCTGGGCACGGTCTGGCCATAGAGGCGACGGCCCTCCGAGGCGAAGAACACCGCGGTGTCAATGGCCTCCTGCACATCCCCGCGGGCCTCCTTGAGGGTCTTGCCGACCTCGCGCACCAACAGCCGCGCGAGCGTCTCCTTTTCACGGGTCAAGGCGGTGGCGAAGTTCAAGAGGGTCACGCCCCGCACCGGGGCCGGGGTGCGTGACCAGCGCTCGAAGGCCTCCCGGGCGATTCGGGCCGCCCGTCGCAGGAGGTCTTTGCTGGCTTCGGGAAAGCGGGCCACCACGTCGGCGTGGTCTGAGGGGTTACGGCGCTCGAGGGCCTTACCCTCCCACACCTCTTCCCCGCCGATCCAGTGGCCGAACTCGAGGGTATGGCCGTACTTAGCAGGAGATGTCCTCATGCTCTCATTATCCCGCGAGGGGGATTCGGCGCAAGACTAGGGCCTAGGCTGTACCCGAGCCCTGAGGGCTTCCAAGGTGGCTTGCGGGACCAGCTTTCCCACATCCCCCCCGTAGCGAGCGATCTCCTTGACCATGGTGCTCGAAACGAAGGACCAACGCGTCGCCGCCATGATGAACAGGGTTTCGGCGTGGGGAGGAAACTGCCGGTTGAGGTGGGCCATTTGGAGTTCGTATTCGTAGTCGGAAACCGCCCGCAAGCCCTTGACGATGACCCTCGAGCCCACCTTCTTCATGTAGTCCACCAACAAGCCGTGAAAGGTGTCCACTTCAACGTTAGCCAGCTTGGCCTGAGCAGCTGCCTCGCGAATGATTCTCACGCGCTCCTCCGGGGTGAAGAGCCACTGGTCACGTTTGCTGGGATTCTCGAGCACCGCCACCGTTACCCGGTCAAAAAGTTTGCTCGAGCGCACGATGACATCAAAGTGGCCGTTGTGCAGTGGGTCAAAGCTGCCGGGGTAAACCACGTGCATATGTGTCTAGTCTCGAGGGTTAGGGCACAAAGCGCAAGTATGCCCGTGTGAGGTGCAATCTGCCCGAACCGGTAACGTACCTCTACTTCAATCTCTCCCTTTCCTGGACGCACCGTCACCCCCTCCACCAGCTCCCGCACCACGGCCTGCTTCTCTTCCGGGGTGAGGCGCTCTATATTCTCGCGCAGGCGAGAAGCCAGGTCTTCCAGGGTGGCAAGCGCCTCCTGCCGCTGCCGCTCGGCGACGACCTTCCGCCGAGCCTCCTCGAGCGCCTGCTGTATCTCCTGGGTACGCCGCTCCATTTCCTGTATGCGGCTGTAGTATTCCTCCTTGCCCACCCCTCCTTCCAGAAACAGATCGAGCAGCCGGGTTCTGGCTTCGAGGAGGGCTTGTAGCCGCTTTTGCAGCAGATCGGCCTCGCTTTGCGCACGGCTGTCCTGCTCGAGAAATCCTTCCAGGGCCTTCCCGGGATTGGCCAGAAAAGTTCGCACATCGTCCCAGACCTTCTCCTCCAGGTCTTTTCGGCGCACATGGGGAGCGGTGCAGCGCATGGAGGGGATGGGGGAAGCCTGACGGTTGATCCGCCCCACGCAGGCGTAGTAGTCGCCCGAACCGACATAGGCACGTCCGCACCCTCCGCAACGGATGAGCCCTTTGAGCAGGTAGGCGTTTCGGGCGTTGCGGGTGGCGAAGAGGGCGTTGCGGGCTAGCTGCTGCTGCGCCGCATCGAAGAGGGCCGTCTCCACAATGGGCGGCACCGCCACCCTCACCAGCTCGGGCTGGGCCTTGCGCGTGCGTTTACCATAGGTGTACTCGCCGATGTAGGTTCGGTTCTTGAGGATGCGCAGCACCCCGCCTCCGCGCCAAACCCCGGCGGTGCGCTTGCCGCGCACCCCGCGACCGTCTCGGCGGTACTTGGGAGGGATGCCCAGGCGGTTGAGCTCCTGAGCTACCCGCTCGGTGCTCCAGCCCCGCTCGACCACCCAGGTGAACATCTGCTGCACCACCGCCGCCTCCTCGGGCAAAGGAGCCAGGCGACCGTCTTCGATGGTGTAGCCATAGGGCACTATGCCACCGAGGTACTTTCCCATCCGGGCGGCCTTGTGCATGCCCAGACGGCTTCGTTCGGCGAAGGTGTCCCGCTCCCACTCGGCGAAGACCGCCATGATCCCCAGCACCGCCTTGCCGATGGGGGTGGTGGTGTTGATGTTTGGCTCGGAGTAGCTCATAAGGCCCACCCCGGCCTCCTCCAGGCGCTCGATGAGGTCGTAGGCCAGGCGCACCTTGCGGGCTAGGCGGTCGAGCCGGTAGACCAGCACCACCGCAAAACGCCCCTCCTGTGCATCCGCGAGCAGACGGGTCAGGGCGGGCCGATCCTCCTGGGCTCCCGAGTAGCCGGGGTCGGTGTAGGTCTCCACCACCTCGTACCCCAAGGCTTCGGCCCAGCGCCCGAGGACCTCGCGCTGGGCCTCGAGGGAGTAGCGCTCGACCTGCTCCTCGGTGGAGACGCGGGTGTATAAGGCGCAGCGCTTCATACCTGGCGGAGCTCCCCGTGGACGATGCCCACCGCGATAGGGTACATGACGGCCTTTTTACCCGGCACTTGCAGGGAGCCATCCGGCAGCAGCCAGTACACCATCCCCACTCCACCCACAGGCCGCACCAGCCGGGGCTCCGGGGGCAGGCGGTACAGCAGCGGACGGCGGGTTTCCTCAATGAAGCCGAGCAGGGCGACACCCCGTTCCCGGGCGGGTTTGCGTTCCACCATCAGCGCCGAGCCCTCGGCGAGGGAGAGGTCCTCCAAGCGCAGCGCGTCCCTTTCCAGCGTGGCCAGGAAGAAGCCTGCGTAGCTGGGCCGGGTGGGGAGGAGGCGGGTGTCGAGATGGGCGTGCGTGGGCGCTTCCTCCCCCACACAGGCCGGGACCAGCGCCGGGTAGTAGGGCAGCGCGGTGAGGCCGGGGGTGGAAGGGAAATCCCCGGTGGAGCCCTCCCCCATCAGGAAGTCCATGGAAGGTAGGTGTAGCGCGCGCAGCAACGCCTGCAACCGGCCCACGCTCACGTCCCGGATGTCGTGGGCCCCTCGCTCGAGCTTGGCGATGAGGGAGGGAGACACCCCTGCGGCCAGGGCCAGCGCCTCGCGGGAGAGGCCCAGCTTCTCCCGCCGGGCCATCAGCAGCCGTGCCCAGTGAGGGCTGCTGCTCTCTGAGCGAAGGGAGGCTGTACGGAAGCTCTTCTTGGGCATGGGAATATTGTATTGCATGTAATATATTGCCACTTATAAGGGAACATATTACAATTAGTGTATGGAGTGCCCGAACATCATTCGCCAGTTGAGGAAACAGGCGGGTCTGAGCCAGGAGGCACTGGCGGTGGAAGCAGGGATCACCGTTTCGCTACTGACGAAATACGAGCGGGGGGAGGTGCGGCGGCCTTCGCTCTTGTGCAGCCGCAAGCTGGCGAAGGTGCTGGCCTCGCGGCTGGGCGTGAGCGAGGAAAGGCTGCTGTTGCAGATTGCGGAGGGATTCGAGTGCCGTCCAAGCCACGACGCATCCGCCTAGTGCGCCACTACAGCCAAGCTGAAGACTTCTCATCTTTTATCCGGCGAGCCCTGGAAATCGTACTAAATTCGAGAGATAACCAGGGTGCGCTCTGCGCACCCGGAGGTGAAGCGCATGGAGGAACGGGATTACTATCTGATGACACCACACCAGAAATCCATCGTGCTCTCCCTACCCATAGGGACCACCGAGAGGTTGCTGCACTCCGCCCAGGAGATGCTGGCGCTGCTCCCGAACACGAAACCCTATCCAGAGATCGTTTTTGAACTCCAGGGGGCAGGGGCGCTGCTGCATCCGCTGTCGCTGCTGTGCGACCGGCTCCAGGACCTGCTGGCGATGACCGGCAGAACCCGCTTCGCCTCGCGGGTCACCGGCATGGAGACAGCCGGACTGCGGCTGGTGGTGAGGGGTAGGGGGCTGGCCTGGCTCGAGGTCCAGGTCTGGCGGGGGGAGAGTCTGGAGGTGCTCTCCTACGAACTGGAGGAAGAAGCCGATGACGAAGGACACCTTGACGCGCTCCATCGAGACGGTTGACCTCCCCGCGCTGGTGGCCGAGATCTGGCCGGAATCGGGGGCCAGGCCGGGGCGGGCGGGGCTCTGCCGGGCGGTGTGGCGGGGGGATGCGCACCCCTCGCTCTCGCTCTTCAGGGTGCGGGGAATGTGGTTCTGGAAAGATCACGCCACCGGGGAGAGCGGCAACGCCTTCCATCTGCTGCTCCGGGCGGGGATGGGCAAGGAGCAGGCGGCGGAGATGATCAAGGCCCGGGCTGAGCAGCCCGTACCCGCACCACTTCACGGGCCACGCCCGGGCGCAGAACGACGCACACCCAGGGGCCTCACCCTCGAGGAGCGGCGGGCCCTCGAGCAGGCTCAGGCCCACCTCGACGAGGAGGCCATCCGGGGACGGGGCCTCACCCTCGAGCAGGCCCGGCGGGTGGGGCTGGGCAAGAGCCGTCAGGGGGACCTGGTGATCCCCGTTCTGGGGCCTGACGGTCAGGTTCAGGCCATCAAGGCGAGGCTGGCCCGGGCGCGGGAGTTTCGCTACCGTTACCTCACCCCGGGCCGGGGAGCCCCGGCCTGGTTCTCCCCCGGCTTCAGGAAGCACCCCGAGCGGCCCGTCCTGGTGATGGAGGGAGAGCTCAACGCCATCGCTAGCTGGTTCGCCCTGGCCGGGGAGGTGGACGTGGTGGGCCTTCCAGGGGTGGAGGGCGCTGTGCCCTGGAGCCACCTCACGGGTCGGCGGGTCTACCTCTACGCCGACGGGGACGAGGGGGGCAGGTCGGCCCTGGAGCGCTGGAGGGGCGAGGCGGCCCACGTGAGGGTTGCTGCGTTTGTCCTCGAGCCGCTGCCGGAAGGCCTGGACGCCTGTGAGTACGCCGCCCGGTGGGGCCAGGCCGCCCTGGGCGAGCGGCTCCGGCGGACGATCCCCTGAAAGAAAACACCCCACCCCGCCAGGTGGGATGCAAAGGAGGTTTTGTGGTTGAGAGTATACCATCCTTGGATCAGAAGCTGGTAAGCCGGGAGACGCTTCCTTCGCCGCGAAGCGGGGAGGAAGTCCTTCCCGGCTATCCCCGTTACCGCGTCCAGGGTGGGCGCATCGAGGAGGCCCGGACGGGGAAAGAGGGCGAGGTGTCCTACGTCCCCCTGGCCAACTTCGCCTGCCGCATCCGCCGCGAGGTGCGCCGTACCGACGGGGTGCAGGCCGAGCTCTTGTTCGAGCTCGAGGGCCACACCCCGGCAGGCCCTCTACCGCAGGTGCGGGTGCGGGCGGCCGAGTTTGCCGCCATGCACTGGCCGGTGCGGGAGTGGGGGGCCCGGGCGATTGTCACGCCGGGGATGGGGGTGCGAGATCGGCTCAGGGCGGCCATCCAGCACCTCAGCGATCCCGAGCGGGCCACGGTCTACGCCCACACCGGCTGGATCGAGCGGGACGGGGAGTGGGTCTACCTGCACGCGGGCGGGGGGATTGGCCCGAGGGGGAGCGTGGGGGGGTTGGAGGTGGACCTGCCCCCCGAGCTGGCGGGGTTTGCCCTGCCCCACCCGCCCACCGGGGAGGAGGAGCGGGAGGCGGGGCGGCGGCTGCTCGGGTTTTTGGAGGTGGCCCCCCGACGGGTGACCTGGCCCCTCCTGCTCTACGCGATGGGAGCCCCCATCAACCACCCGATGGGGAGCCTCTACCTCTCGGGGCTCACCGGTGCACGCAAAACCTCCCTCGCCCTGTTGCTGCAAGCCCTGTGGGGCCACACCGCACCCCACCCGCCGGTGAACTGGGAGGCCACCGCCAACGCCCTTGAGGCGCTGGCCTTCACCGCTAAAGACGCGCTTTTGCTCGTGGATGACTACGCCCCCACCGGGCACGAGGGCAAGCAGAAGGAGCTACAGGCCAGGGCCGCGCGGCTGTTGCGCAACCAGGGCAACGCCAGTGGGCGGGCCCGGATGCGCCCGGACGGAGGCCTCCAGCCCGACCGGGCTCCCCGGGGTAGCCTCATCATCACCGGCGAGGACCTGCCTCCCGGCCACAGCGTGCGGGCGCGGTGCCTGATCCTCGAGCTCGAGCGGGGGGAGGTGGATTTACAAGCACTCTCCCGGCTGCAAGGCGAGATGGAGGGGCTTTCCGCAGGGCTGGCGGCCTGGGTGTGCTGGCTGGCCGGGCGGCTCGAGGGGGTGCGGCAGGGGGTGCGCTTGCGCAGCGCCGAGCTCCGGGAGCGCTACCCCGGCCCCCACGGGCGCACCACCGACGCCCTGGCCCGGCTATACGCGGTGTGGGAGGCTTTGCGGACGTACTGGCTCGAGGCGGGGGTGCTGGATGAGGCGGAGGCGGTGGGCCTCAGCCTGGAGGTGGAGGCGGCCTTGCGGGCGGTGGGGGAAGCCCAGGGGGGCTACCAGCGGGACACCGATCCGGTGGAGCGGTTCCTGCCGCTGCTCATGGCGGCCCTCTCTTCAGGGCGGGCTCATCTGGGCAACCGCCACAACGCGGCAGAGCCTCCGACCGAGCCCGAGCGCTGGGGCTGGCAGGCCAGGGCCGACGGGTGGGTTCCCCAGGGGGCGCGGGTGGGGTGGGTGGACGAGCAGGGGGTTTACCTCGAGCCCGCCGCTGCCTACGCTGCGCTGAACCGGCTGGCCGCCGAGATCGGGGAACCCCTGCCCACCCCTCGCACCCTGTGGAAGCGCCTGGGGGAGCGCGGGCTGATCCGCTCGCAGGAACGGGGTGGGCGGGTGCGCTACGGGGTGGCGGTGCGGATCGGGGGGGTGCCCCGGGACGTGATACAGATCTCAGGGGGTATCCTCGCCAAAACTCCCAACAGTCCCTACGAGGGAGAAAGCGCCGTCCAGCACGAGGGAAAAGGCGTAGGGAGAAAATCGGCTGTAGGGAGTTCGGTTTCTCCCTACGCCCCGGAGGAAGGAGGCGGGTGGGGCGTTGAGCTGTAATTGGGGGGGTATATCGCCAAAACTCCCAACAGTCCCTACAGGCGGCATATTTGCGTGCTGGACGAAGAAAAAGCGTAGGGAGAAGGGGGAGCGGGGAGAGCAATTTTCTCCCTACGGGCAGGAACAACGTCCTGGACAGCAAAAAGCCTCGAAAAAGCCCGGGGCGTCGGGAGATGACCTCAGAGGGATAAAATGCGCTCCAGGACGGCAAAAGATCGGTGGTGTAGGGAATGTAGGGAGTTCTGAAAGGGGTTATATGGGTCCTTGGGGGGCGCTGCTGGAGAAGATCCCGCAGGTGGCGGAGAAGGTGCGGCGGATGGGCTGCCGCCGGTTGCGGCTGGTGGTGGACGGAGAGGTGGTGTACTGGGGGTTGCTGGTGCCGGTGGTGGTGCGGAGATGCTGATCCGACCCAGAGCCAAGATCGTGGCCCTCTCCCTCAGGATGCCTCCCGGCGAGATCGTGATCCGGGCCTGGCACGATGGGGAGCTGGCCCTCTCGAGGCCGGTGGAGGCAGGCGGCGAGGTGTGGCGGGAGGTGCGGGTGCGGGAGCGGTGGGGATGGCGCACCCTCTACGATCTGGTGGCCGAGAGCGCCTTTGAGGAGGCCCTGTTGCGGGGACGGGCGCAGTTCGAGAGAGTACAGGAGGATTCCAGGGTATGCTACACCTGGCGGCTGGGAAAGCCGCGTGGCGTGAGCGATAGGGAGGTGGACGGTTGATCCTGAAGCTGAACGGGATGGTGGTTGAGCGGGAGGTCTTCGTCTCGCACCGGGGCCTGGGGGTGTGGTTCGTGCGACAGCCGAACATCCACGCCTTCGAGGCGGTGCATCGGGACAAGGACGGAAGGGAGGAGGTCATCGGGCGCTACGGCAGCTTCGACGAGGCTTTCTGGGCGGCCACCGAAGCAGCGGACGAGGCCCACGCCCATTTTGTGTATGAGGAGGAGGAAGAGGACGAGCTGCCCTTTTGAAGTTCTGAAATAAACGTAGCAACATGCAGAACATCGAGACCATCGCCGTTCGGTATGGCCATCAGGTGGAGGGGCTGCTGGAGCGGCTGGGCGCACGGGGCCCGGCCAGGGGAGCGGGCGACCTCCTGGACCAGGTGAAGCACCTCCTCGACGAACCCGGCCTGCGCCGGGTGCGCCGGTTTCTGAGGCTACGCAACAAGGTGATCCACAACAAGCCCCCCGAGATGCCCATGCCCTCGAAGGAGCAGGTGGAGCAGGCGGGGCAGGAGGCGGTGGCGGCGCTCAAGGAGGTGCTGGCAAGACATCAGGCCCAGGCGAGCCCACCGCCCAGAAAGGCTGCGCCAGTGAAGGGCCATCGGCCCCCGGCTAGCGCCGGTACTCAGGAGCCCCCCGGCCCGGTCTACCGCATCCGGGAGCGGACGGGGGCCTATGTCATCTGGGTCGGCCCGGCAGGGGTGTGGGTGGTGGCCGAGGGGCGGGAGGCCAGGGAGCAGGCCCGGCTGGACGCGGAGGTGCGGCTGGTCACCCGCTTCCCCCGGATGGCGGTGAAGGCCCTCCGGCGGGATGACCGGCTCGAGGCTCGAGTCCGCTGGGGCCGCCCACGGCTCTCCCCGGAGGAGGTCCGCGAGGCGGTGCGGCTGCTGACCCACACGGAGCCTGCCGCTCGGGTGGCGCAACCTTCCGGTAGCCCCCAAGGGTCAGAACACCGGATGCGCACGGTGAAGCTCAAAGACATCCCCGCCGCCTTCTACGTGGGGCCGGTGGGGGTGCTGGTGGTGGCGGATCATCCCCACATCGCCGAGATCGAGGCCAGGCGGGTCTGGGAGGACTCCCAGGGCGCTCTCTCGGTGGTCCCGGCGGTGCTCGTACCCACCCTGAAGGAGCCTCAGGGACGGGTGGACGGGGTGCTGGCCTTGCGCGACGAGGGGGCCATCCGGGAGTTCCTGCGCGGCAGGCGGGCGCTGGACGACGACGAGGTGGACCGAGTGGCGGGGTGGTTGGGCAACCGCACCGCCCCGGTGCCCCCTATCCGCCCCAAGGGGGGGCGCTACCGGCTGAAGGGGGAGGAGGTGGCGGAGGGACGCACCAAGGCCCCGCCCGCCTTCGTGGTGGAGCTGGTGCCGCCGGGTCCTCCGCCCAAACCCAACCCCGCCCTGACCGCTTTGCGGGCGGTGGGCTGGCGGGTGGTGTTCCTGCCGGAGCTGGTTGTGCTCGTGTTGGTGGCCCTGTACCGGCCGGGGGCGGAGAGCGCCGGGCCGCTCTTCCTGGTGGGGCTGGTGCTGCTGCGCTTCTTCGCCCTGTACGGCGACCCCCAGGGTTGGAAGCGCTGGACGCTGCTGGGGGTAGGAGCGCTGGAGCTTTTCTTCGTCTGGGTTGCCTTGGATGGCCCGAGAGGAAAGTTCGACCCGGGCAAGCTGCTCTCGAGGTGGGAGTGGATGATCTTCCTGGTACCGGGCCTGGTCTCCGTCCTCCGGGGAGTCTGGCCCTCCTGGCCGCGCTGGGCGGCCCTCGAGGCGCAGCGCTCCCGCGGCCGAGTGCGCTAGCATTTTCGGCAACGCCGTGTTGCCATATAATGCCCCTATGAAGGCAATAAGATATTACAAGAAGCTGTTCGCCATGTTCATGCTGCTGGCACCGCTGGCCCTGGGGCAGTCGGTCCTGAAGACCTACTACGCCGAGGACCTCACCCGGGTGCCGGGGATCATCGAGGTCTCCCCGGGGTTCACCACCGTGATGGACTTCTGGGACACGGTGAGCACCCTGGCCTCGGCCAAGGGCGAGCTCTTGCGGGTGGAGAGCGCCGGGCCGCGCATCCTGGTGTCGGCCACCCAGAAGGCCGGACAGACCGACCTGGTGGTGGAGGTGGCCGGGCGCACCCTGCTCTTCACGCTCAAGATCGGGCCGGGGACCGGGCCACGGCGCTACGTGATCGAGCTTTCCCGGGCGCGGGGAAGCGTAAGCGCACCGGCCAGCACTTATATCCCACCGGCGAATCCGGCTCCAGTCCCTGCACCCGCACAAGGGGCGTCTCAGGCGCCTGCTGCGCCCCTTGCGCCTGAGACGGTGCGCTTCACCACCACCGCCCAGGTGCCCTCGGATAGCAAGGGCACGGTGACGGTCTTTTTCACCCTGGAGAACCGGGGGAACCGCACGCTGGCGGCGGACCCCGGCAGGCTGGTGATCACCCAGGGGGGCAACCGGGTCGCGTACTCCCTGAAGAGGGAACCGCTGCGCACCCTGATCAACCCCGGTGAGGCCCAGTCGGGCCTCATCACGCTGGAGAACGTCAAGCCCGGAGAAATCAGCCTCGAGTGGAGCCTGGTGGAGATCGGGACCGGACGGGCGCTGAGCCTGAAGCGCTCGGTGATGGCGGGGACGCGGATCGAGCTCGAGGGCAAGTAGATGAAACGGGCCAACGGGGAGACCCGCCTGGCCGAGAAGCACCGGCGGCTGATCCACAGCCTGCACCACCGGGGGCCGGTGCTGCTGGAAGGCTTGCTCGAGCAGATGCCCCGGGCCACCTTCTACGACCTGGTGCGACGAAAGTACCTGGTGGCCGTGCCCACGGTGATCGGCAAGGCGGTGGTGGTGGGCCCCCGGGGACGGGTGGAGGTGCTGGGGCTGACCCGCTTCTACCGGCCCCGGGCCACGGCGGTGGCCGACGCGGTGCTGCTGCGGAGGGCGATCCGCGTCGCGGAGCGGGAGAGGTGGCGCTTCCAGGGGAGAAATCCCCGGGGACGAATCGCTTTCCTGAGCCGGGACGGGGAGCGGATGATCCTGGTGGCCAGCCTCAGGGCGTACACCACCCACAGCCTGAAGAACACCCTGCGGCGCATGGGCTGGTACAGCCGGAAGCAGCAGGGAGAGGCCGAGCGGGTGCGGGTCTACCACCCCTATCCCAGGCGGTTTGACCACATGGTGAAGGAGGGGGGGCTGGAGGTGCGGGACATGAAGGAAATCTTGCCCCCGGAGGCCGGGCTTGAGGGTTGAGAAGGGGGCAAGAAGGAGCAAAAAAGAACCCTCGGAACGCCGGACGGCCAGAGCTCGGTTTTCAATGTCCACGAGCGGCTAGCTCGATATAATGATAACAGAGATGCAAACAGGACTGAAAGAGCTTTTTGACCGCGCCCTCGCCGAAGGGGTACAGGCGATGGGTGAGCGGTACGGCTTCGGCGAGGCGGACGGAGCCATCGTCAGGCCCACCCTGGAGGCCGCCCTGGAAGCGCTGCCTCCTCCGCACCGCCGCTTCGTGCAGGAGTACCTGGACTACTACCGACGGCGCTTTGTGGTGATGGGAAAGGAGGGGGCGGAGGCGGTGCTGCTGGTGTGGAGTCTGGAGGAGCCGCTGGTGAGGGCGCTGGCCCTGAACCAGGTGCCCGACCTGGAGCGGCTACCGTGGGGGGGAAGGCGGCCTTTGCGGGAGGACTTCAGGGATGCGCCCCTACTCACGCCGCGGGAGGCCCTGCGGCAGATCGCCCATATCCTGAGAGCGGAGGGTTTCACCCCACGGGAGGAGCCGGTGCTGCTGCGCCCGGAAAGCGAGGAGCTGGTGGCCGAGGTAGCAGCCCGGCTAAGGATGGTGCTCCAGGGACGAAGCCTCGAGGAGACCGCCCGGCGGCTGGTGGAGCGTAACCTGGCCTGCTGGGAGGAGGAAGGCGAATCCCCTCAGGCGGTGGCGGTGGTGGACGTGGGCGGCCCCATCCCGGTGCTGCTGGCCTTTGACGACCCCCGGCCCCTGGTGTGGGAGGGGGCAGCGGCATAAAGGAGGAATACAGTGCGGGTAGAGGTGTTTCCCGGTGTCTTGAACAGCGATCAGATCGAGGGATGGCTGGCTCGAGGCCTCGCGGCGGAGCTCGACCGGGCCACCGTGAGCGACCTCACCCCCAGGCCGGTGCGCCTTCCCATCTACGAGGGCGGGACGGCCCGGGGTTTTCTGGAAGGGCGGCTGGTGGGCCGCGAAGAAGGAGCCCTGGTCATCGAGGGGACCTTTGAGGACACGCCGGTGCGGGTGGCGGCGGGCTGGAACGAGGTGGCGCGGGCTTTTGACCTCGAGGACACCCCGCTCTACCTGTGGCGGTCCCGGCAGCTCCCCGAGGAGGGGTGGCAGGCCTGGCGGGCCGATCTGGAGCGGCTGGGCCTGGAGGAAAAGGCCGGGCTGCTCAAGGATGGCCCGCTCTGCCGGGCCGAGCCTACCCCGCAGAACGCCTGGGCTTTCTGGCTGGCGGCCTGGCGCTTCGGAGGCCGGGTGGCCCTCGACCTGGGGATGCGGCGGAGGGGCCTCGAGCGGGCCTTCGCTGCGCTCAAGGAGCGCCTGCCGGAGCTGCCCGAAAACCTGCTCGAGCGCAGCCGGGAAGCCGAGGGTTGGGGGAAGGCTGAGGTCAGGCGGGTTTTCCGCGCGTAGAACAGGAAAGGGGGGTTCTTGCCCCCCTTTTCTCCATCCATATTGATTTACGGGGGCAAGAAAGCTACCACCACGGCGCGGCCATCACGTGCCCCGGCTCGAGGCCAAGGCCCGCCAGCTTCCCCCGCAGGCTTGCGGCCTTGCGCGGGGTGGGAGCCCCCCAGCGCTGCCCCACGAAGCGCAGGGCGAAGGCCTCGACCTTGCGGGCGAGCTGGGCCACGGAGTAGCTGCCCGCGTCGTACTCGACGGCGATAGGCCCCTCCGGGGCGTACCAGTAGGCGTCGGGTTGCTCGCGGTAGTGGATGCGGTGGGTGTCGGTGCGCCAGGAGGAGGGCGGCACCCCCAGGATATGCCGCATCTCGCCCACCCCGGCCAGGTGGCGCAGCAGGGGCGGCCCCAGCCGGGCGACCCAGAGGTAGGGGGTGAAAAAGCGCACCTCGAGGAGCCGGTTGGCGTGGTGGGAGGGGTTCAAGACCGCCCGCACCACGTGCAACCCCATGGCGTGGGCTTCCCTTTCCGAGGGCGTCACTCCGTAGTGGCGCATCAGTTGGCCCTCGCTGAGGGCCAGGTCGCAGCCCAGGGCCAGGCGGATGCACTCGAGGGCCTCCTGACGCTCACCTCCCCGCAGGACTTTGGCTTGCATCCGGTACAACAAGGATCACCACCTCCGTTCCTTTGTCGGCCTGGGCCACCCGCACCACCGCCTTCTTGTCCTGCTGGAGGGCGAAGAGGTTAGCCAGGCTACCGGCCATGAAGAGCTCCAGCGGCGGGGTTTGCGAGGACTGGGCCACGCCCCCGCCCGGCAGCACGGTCACGCTCTTGGCCTGGGAGGCGGCGGTGACGTAATCGCTCACCCCGCGCAGGCTTCCCCGGATGAGGTCGGCGGCGATGGAGGGGGCTTCCTCCCGCACCTTAGCCGCCACCCCCAGCGTGCCCTCGGCGTCGAGCAGGGTGGCCGAGGTCGCGTACTCTCGGCCATCCTTGATGACCCGGGTGAGCTTCCCCTTGAGGCGGCGGGTCTCGTCCAGGGTGACCTCCCCCACCCAGGTCGAGCCGTCCTCGGCGTCTACGGCCACCGCGCCGGGCGTCCCCTCGGCGATGAGCACCCCCACCCCCAGGCGGCCCCTGAGCCGGGTGCCCAGGGAGTAGGGGGAGGCCGGTAGGGAGGCGGCGGTGGAGGTGGTCTGTGAGGTCGGGGTGGTCGGTGGAGCAGAGAAGGTAGGTGGTGCAGCGGGGAGGCTCGGCGGCGGGGTGGGGGCGGCAGCGGCAGGAGGCTGGTTCGGGCCTCCCAGCAGGTAGAAGCTCCCCCCCTGGCCGCCCTGACCGCTCACCTGCTGCACCGCGAAGGTGGATTGGGTCTCCTTCTTGAGGGTGAGGCTGCTGCTACCCGCAGCCGCTGAGGAAGGGGCCGAGGCCGACTGCCCCTGGAGGGTGGCCGCCACGTCGTCGGCCACACTGCCGGTTACAGGCCGGGAGGAGGAGCTCGGAGCAGCCGCCGTTGCAGGGCGTGCAAGGGTGAGGGGCTGAGCGGCCCCCTGACCCCCTCCGGCGGTGTAGAGGGTGAGGGGCTGAGCGGGAGCAGGTTGGGCGGTCTGACCGCCCTGGCCGGTGGAGCTGGGTTGTACGGGCTGGGCCCCCAAGGTAGCCCCTGCGGGGCTGACCGCGGTGTAGAGGGTGAGGGGCTGGGGCGGCGGCGCAGCGGCTCCGGTAGTCCCGGAAGCCGGATACCCCGAAGGGGGCGGCGGCACCTCGGAATAGCCGCTAGGAGGCGGGGGAAGGTTCTGGTTGCTGGCAGCAGAGGCGCTTGTTTCGCCGCGAAGCGGGGAGGCGCTTGTTTCGCCGCCAAGCGGGGAGGACGGCGAAGGGGCCGCGCTACCCGGGCTGGTGGAGGCCGGGGTCTCTCCCGACGGGGCACCCGTAGCGGCACCGCTCTGGGAAGGAGAATCCGCCGGGGCGGGCGCAGCCGTGCTTTCGCGGGGCGAAACATCCCCCGGAGCGGTAGCCTGGGGCGCTTTAGCGGTAGCCACCGGCACCGGCAGGCCGCCCCGGGCCGGGCCGGTCTCGCGGGTGGAGAGGGTGAACCACAGGGTGGTCGCCGCGATCAGCCCCACAAAGCCCACCGCGATCTGCTTGGGGCGCGAGGGCACCCATTCCCCGGTGAGCTCGTCGTAGCGGTCGAGCAGGCGGTGCTTGAGGGTGAGCAGGGCGCTGCGCCGCTCCACCGCCCGGGCGGTCTCCGCCTCCGGGGTGGGGAGGTCGTCGAAGACCACCCCGGACTCGAGCAAATCGGCCAGTTCGGGATTCTCCTTGCGCAACCGCAGGAGAAGTTCGTCAAACGCAGGGTCGGTGGGTGGGGGCACCGGGGACTTGAGGGCGGCCTCCACCTGCTTCTTGACTTCTGGATCAAGGCGCATATGGTAATATCATATTACCCGTAAAAGGGTAATAAAAAGTCGCAATGGAGGAACGGCGATGCACAAAATCGGACTCGTAGCGAAGAGGCTGGCGGCCCTGCCGGAGGCGCGCGGCCTGCTGATGGGGCTCGTGCTGGTGGGGCTGGGCAACGTAGCCCACGCCCAGGCGGAACAGGCCTTCAACAACCTGACCACCGCCATCTGCAACATTTACAACGCCATGAAAGGCGGCTTCGGGCTGGCCCTGGTGATCATCATGTTCGCCATCGGCGCGATCAGCCTGATGATCGGTGGGAAGAAGGCGGTCCCGATCATGATCGGCGCGGCGATAGGCGGGGTGATCCTGGCCGCGGCCCCCGCGTTCGCCAAGATTTTCATCTCCAGCACCTCCAACTGCTGATGCGCCGCCGGGTGTACCGCCTCTACCAGCCCATCACGATTGTGGGCCTCGAGCTGTGGCAGCTTCCGGTCATCGGGCTGGGCTTCGTGATCGGCCTCCGGCTCATGGAGGGGGTACACCCGGCCGCCGGGCTCCTGACGGGGGCGGTGACCGGCTATCTGGCGCTGATGCTGGCGGAGAAGCTGCGGGAGCGCTACCCCGGGGCCTCCCTGCTACAGGAAGCGCTGTGGCTCACCCAGAGCGACCGCTACACGCCGGGGAAGGATCAGGAGACCACGCCACTTTCGATTCGTCATGACCGCGAGTAATACCAGCCTGCTCAACCGGCCTCGGGAGCGCACGCTCACCGAGGAGTTTCCTTACTGGGAGATCCACGAGGGGGTGATGTTCCTCGAAGACGGGCGGTGCGAGGTGGGGGTGGAACTGGTGCTCAGGCCCACCCTGCTCCTGATGCAGAGCGAGCTCGAGGGCCTGCTCTACATGGTGCGCAGCGTCCTCAGGAACGGGGTGCCCCAGGGGACGCGGGCCCGGCTCTTGGTGGAGGCGGCTCCGGCCCCCGAAGGTTCGGTCACGGCCTATAAGGAGGCCTTCGAGCCCACCCACCCCACCGCCCGGGCCATCGGCGAGGAGCGCCACCGGCACTGGCACGACCTGTGGGCCAGAGGGCAGGTGATGGAGCGGCGGGCCTTCCTTACCGTCAGCTACGGCCACAAGCGACCCCGGCGGCTCCCCTTCGGGGGGGCCGAGTTGGCCCAGCGGGTCAAGGAGGGGGCCAAAATCCGCGAGCGCATCCGCATGATCGCCAAGGGCCGGGGGGTGGAGGTGCGGGAGATGGACTCCCAGGAGGTCTTCGGCCTGGCCTACCGCTACCTCAACCCCGGCCTCCGGCAGGGCGGGGTGCCCCGCTACCGCCCCACCTGGCAGCGCTACCCGCGCAAAGCGGTGGAGAAGATGCCGGGCCTCAGGCCCCCCACCCTGCGCACCCAGCTCCTGCGCAGCGAGGTGGACAACTCCTTCCGCGAGGCCCTCTACGTGGGGGGGCGCTGGCTCGGCATGTTCACCCTCTACACCATCCCCGACGAGACCTACACCGAGATGGGGGACGTGCTGGCCCTGGCCGGAGGGGGGGAGTTCTACCTGGTGGTGGACTTCTACCACGAGCCCTACGAGAAGGCCCTCAAGGCGCTCAAGGCGCGGGCGCGGCGCTTCTACGCGGCCAGCGCCAACACCGAGACCTACGTGGACCCCAACATCCTGGTGGGGCAGCGGGAGACCGAGGGGGCCATCCAGCACATCTCCCAGTCTGGTGACCACGTCTACCGGGTGGGGGTGGCCCTGATCCTGATCGAGAAGGAGCGGGAGGCCCTGGAGCGCCGCTCGAACCAGGTGGTGGGGCGGCTTTCGGAAATCCCCGGCAACCCCTTCCGGCAGCTCAGGAACGGGCTCTTCGAGCCCTGGAAGAGCCGGGCCCCCTTCGGCGGGGGGATGAGCGACGAGGTGGTGAGCCTGCTGGAGTCCAACGCCGCCGACCTGGTGCCCCTCACGGGGGCCTGGAAGGGGCACGAGAAGCCGGTGGTCATGTTCCACAACCGCTTCCTCTCCCTCACCCGCTTCGACCCCTTCACGCCCTCCACCGCCAACTGGAACGGGATCATCGCGGGCGGCTCTGGCTCGGGCAAGACCTTCTTCACCCAGTACGTGCTCTCGGATTTGCTCCGACGCGACGAGGTGGACGTGGTGATCCTCGACCGGGGGAAGAACTACGAGGCGCTGGTGGAGGCCTTCGGCGGGGTGTTCATCGACATCCGCCCGGGCGGGGAGACGGCGGTGAACATGTTCGACCTGGAGGAGGGGGAGGCCGAGCCGGGCCCCGAGAAGCTTCAGGACGTGCTGCGCTTCTTGCGGGCCATCCTGCCGCCGGGGGAGGACCGCACCGAGGAGGCCGTCGAGAACGCCATCCTCGAGGCGGCCATCGAGCAGACCTACAAGCGCGCGAGCCCCGACCTGCCCCAGCCGGACGGGAGCTACAGGAAGGTCTACCAGGGAGCCAGGCTCTCCGACCTGGTGCAGACGCTGGTGCTGCTGGACGAGGTGGGCAGCCGCCCGGCCTCCTCCTCGGAGAAGGAAGTGGCGCGGAAGCTGGCCCTCAGGCTTCAGTCCTGGGTGGGCGACAGCCCCAAAGGGCAGTTCCTCGACCGGCCCACCAACGTGCCCCTCTCCGAGGCGCGGGTGGTGTGCTACGAGCTCGAGGGGCTCAAGGACGACCTGGAGATCATCGGCACCCTGCTGATCGCCGACCTGGTCTGGAAGCGGGCCAAGCGGCAGAAGGACGGCAGGGGGCGGCGGGTGCTGGTGGTGCTGGACGAGGCCTGGAAGGTCTTCCAGAGCCCCTACGCCAGCCGCCTCATCGAGGAGCTGTACCGGCGCTTCCGCTTCCTGGGCGGGGGCATCTGGAGCATCACCCAGAGCCTGGCCGACTTCGCCGGGGAGGGCCCCCGGGCCTTGCTGGCCAACACCAGCTTCCACTTCCTGCTCCGGCTCTCCCGGGGCGAAGCCGAGCTACAGGTGATGCGCGAGGTGCTGGGGATGCCCGACCGGGCCATCGCGGTGCACGAGCGGCTGACCGGGGTCAAGGGGGTCTACTCCGAGGCCCTGGCCTGGATTCGCACCGGCGAGGGCAAGGAGGGCGAGGTGATCGTGGTGCGGCCCAGCCCGGTGGACTACTGGCTGTTCACCTCCACCAAGGAGGAGGTGGCCCGCAGGCGGGAAATGGTGCGCAAGTACGGCGACGTGATGCGGGCGGTGCGGGCGCTGGCCTACGGAGAAGAAACATGAGAAAGCTCTTTTTCCTGCTTTTGCTCCTTCCGGGGATAGCCCTGGCCCAGGACTACTTCATCGACCTGTCCCCTACCCCGGTTTCGCTGGCCCCGGGGAAGAGCGCCAAGGCCACGCTGGCGGTGCTGCCGGATGGGTTTACCGGAACGCTCCCCATCGCCGTCACCGGGCTGCCCCAGGGGGTGACCTACAGCCCCACCAGCATCACCGTCTCGGACCCCAAGAAGAACGCCACGGTGGATATGGTCTTCACGGCGGCGGCCAACGCCCCGACCAGCTCGAGCGCCGCCAAGATCACCGTGGGGCAGAAGACCTACTTCTTCAGCGTGGTGGTGGACCCGGCGGCGGAGCCCCCCTCCCAGAACCCGGCCGGCCTCGAGGCCATCTGGAACCAGGTGCAGCAGTGGGGAAGCACGGCCTGCGCCACCATCAACGCCTTCAGCCTGGAGAGCGTGCGCTGGGTGTGCACCCTCTACCGCACCCTGAACCGGGCGGTGGGGATGTGGGACGAGGTGAAGCAGGACTTTGACATGCTCAAAAAGGAAGGCTTCATCACCGGGGTGAGCTACCTGGTCAACGGGCTGGGGGCGGAGCTGGGGCTGGCCCAGGCCAACGCGGGGGTGGATCAGCTCGAGCGGGACTTCCTCGCCCTCAGGCGCAACTACCGCCAGATGGTGGCCAAGATTTCCACCTGGCTGGCCCGGGTGCGAGAGAAGCAGGTCGAGGCCATCCAGAACAACCCCTACCCCAACGGCAGCCCCTCGTGGTGGGCGGTGGAGGCCATCAAGCTCAACCCCAACCTGTTGCTGAGCGAGCTCGATACCTTGCGCGCGCAGGAGAGATTGGCCAAGCTACGGACCAAGGTCGAGGCCAACGCAGCGGCGGCGGAGAAGCAGGTCGAGAACGCCACCAACCAGACCCAGGACGACCTCTCCAAGGCCCTCCAGGTCACCAACCCCCTGCCCTCACAGGAGGGCGAGGCCGAGCAGGTGGTGCGGCGGGCCAAGGAGGCCAACTCCACCCGCGAGGTGCTGGAGGTGCTGGTGGACGCGCAGGCCAAGATCATGCGGCAGAACCTGACCAACACCCAGGACGTGGTGGCGGCGGTGCGGCAGACTGCCGCCCAGCAGGCCTACACCACCCAGCAGCTCACCAACCTGATCGAGATCGAGCTCCAGCGGCGGGCCGACGAGGTCAACGCCTGGAAGGCCGAGGTGGAGCGAACCATGGCCGAGGTCAGCGAGGAGGCCGCGGACCAGACCGCCAACCTCAGGATGCTGGCCACCCTCTCCCGCACGGTGGCCTGCCCGGACGGGGTGCTGGGGCCGGGGCAGGACGGGACGGTCACCTGCATCCGCCCGTAGGAGGCCACGGTGCGTAGGTTTGTTCCCATCTTCCTGATGATCCTGGTGGGGCTGGCCGGGGTGGCCCTGGCCGACGATCCTCAGGTGCCGCCGCCCAGCGGCACCGCGCAGCAGCAGAGCCTGGTCCAGAGCTTCTTTGACCTCTCGCGCTGGCTCCAGAGCATCAGCCGCGACCTGGGCCGCCTGGAGAGCGGGATTTCGGGGCTGGCCCTGGCCCTGGTGATGCTGGGGTTCGTCTACGGCATAGTCCAGGGAATCCTGGGCGGCGGCCTGGAGGCCATCAAGGGGGCCTTCACGCGGCTGGCGGTGGTGGGGCTGCTGCTGTCGCTGTTCAACAGCGGCTTCGTCGGCAATACCGTGAACGGGGCTATGGAGAAAGCGCGGGAGTGGGGCACCGACTCGATGACGGCCACCCTCTCCGACGCCGGGGATAGCCTCGACGCGCTGGCCATGCGGATCATCCCCTTCATGGGGGCGGTGGGGGCGGTCAAGGTCATGACCGCGAAGGTCGCTGAGAACGCGGCCAAGAGCGCGGTCACCCGGTCGGTCGCCTCCGGGACAGGCGCAGGGGCGGGCAAGGTGCTCCAGTACCTCAACTGGACCACGCTGCTCCTGATTCCGCTGATGCTGTTCTTCTTCATCCTCATCGTGGTGGCCTCGTTCACGGTGCAGGTGGGCCTGGCCCTGTTCCCACTGGCCGCAGCCCTGCTCATCTTCCCCAGGGGTTCAGCGGCGGACTGGTTTGGCAAGTGGGTGGCGGCGGTGATGGGGGCGCTGCTCATCGTGATCCTGCTGCCCATCGGCTTCAAGGCGGCGGTGGAAATCGGGATCAACCGTCCAGTGTACCTGGTCAACAGCCACGTGGACCAGGCGCTGGACAAGATGAAGGCGGTCAAGGAGAAGAGCGAGGAGGCCTTGGAGGTGGCTAAAAGTGACGAAAACTGCGGCCTCAATCCGTTGTGCGCCCTGGGGGCTAAATTCGACGCGGCGAAGACCGAACTGACCCTAGCGCTACAGGCGTTGCAGACGGTGGTCACGGCCTGGCTGCTGGGGGTTCTCCTGTTGCTGTGCGGCATGGCGGCGGCGGGCTACATCATGTTCAACGTCGAGCGGGTGGCCATGAGTTTCATCGGCGGCTTCGTGGCTACCGGCGTGCGCCAGATGATGGGCACGGCCTCCCTGGGCGGGCGGGTGTACAGCGGGGGCGCGGCGGCGCAGGGTGGAACCGCAAGCCCCGCAAACCCGTCTGTTGTCCAGGTCAACCCGCGCCCGGTGAGCTACGATATACAGCCCTACTACGGGTACAGCCAGGGCGAGGTGATCGAGGGCGAGTGGAGGCCGGTGCGGGAGTTGCCCAACCCCGCGCCGCGCGGCCTGCCCGAATCGTCCAGCGATAGCTAAGGCTGCTTTGAGAGGAAGCATGGAACTGAACACTTCTGATCTGATCGAAGGCAAGGAGCTGCTCGGACGCTGGTTCACCCACCGGGGCCGCGACTGCGTGGTGCGGGCGGTGGGCAAGGTACAGGAAACGCCCGGTCGGGCCGGGAATGAGGTGGGCACCTGGCAGCTCGAGGTGGACGGGCAGGTCCTCGAGCGGGTCTACGGCACCCTGGACGCGGCCACCCGGAGGTTGGCAGAACGGGTATGAGCGTGGCCCGGCGGCAGTCCCTGCTGGAAGTCCCCACCTCCCAGAAGCTCCTACGGTTTCTGGGAGGCTTGGTCATTCTGGGCACCCTGGCCGGAGCCCTCTGGCTGGTGGCGCAGAGCGCAATGGAGGTGGCCTCGCAGATGATGCGGGCCGGGTGGGGCGGCCCTTTGAAGGCGGCTTCGCCCGGGGAGCTGATCCTGCGCTGCAACACCGACTTCACCGGCGGTTGCTCGCGGCTGTTCAACGAGCTCTGGCAGAAGGCCCTGCCGCTGGACACCCTGCGGCTGGTGGTGGCGGCGGGGTTCGCCCTGGGGATGCTGCCCTTCCTGATCCGCCCGCGCCGCCCGCGCAAGCTGCCGGGGCAGGGGCGCTGGGCCACCGCCAAAGACCTGGCGGGCTACCTGGGCGAGAAGGGAACCGGCTGGTACGGCCTGTTCGAGGGCAAGCCGCTACGGGTGCCCCCCATGGAGCGGCGCACCGGGACGCTGGTGGTGGGCAAGCCGGGCGGGGGCAAGACCACCGGCTACTACCAGCCGAACCTGCTGCTGGACGCCCGCGACGGCTGGAGCGCGGTCGTGTTCGACCTCAAGTGGCCCGACGAGGGCGGGCTGATGGAGGCGGTGAGCTACTACCGCCACTTCGGGCGGGCGGTGTACACCTATACGCCCTTTGCCGAGGGCTCGGCCCGGATCGCCCTGCTGGAGGGGGCCGAGAACCCCCAGGAAGCCTCCAACATCGCCGACATCCTGGTGCCCCGGGTGGCCGACGGGGGGGCGGAGTTCTACGCCAACCTCGAGCGGATGCTGCTGGCCGGGCTGGTCTGGATCGAGGGGCAGGAGGGGCGCTACTCCCTGCGGCACATCCTCGAGGTGCTGCGGCAGGGCAAGGAGGAGCTCAAAGCCTACGCCGAGGTGCGCCCGCACCTCAAAGAGCGGATCGGGGCGGTCTTGCAGACCCGGGAGGACATCCTGGCGGGAGTGGTGGCGGGGCTGGCGGGGAAGCTGGCCCTCTTCGAGAACGACCGCCTGGACGCCTCGAGCCTGCCCGGGACGGGGGCCGTGCCCTGGGAGCGCTTCTTCGGCGAGCCCAGCCTGCTCTACATCGGCATCCCCCAGGAGCACCTGGAGGGGGGCAAGGCCACGGCCCTCTTGTGGCTGGTCAAGCGCATCCTGGACCGGGAAATCCACCGGGCCGCGGCCCGGGGCGGGGGGACGCTCAAGACCCTCACCTCGGTCTACCTCGACGAGTTCACCGCCTTCGGCAAGCTCCCCGGCATCGAGGACAACCTCAAGACCATGCGCTCGAAGGGGGCAGCCTTCCACATCAGCGTGCAGAACCTGGCCAACGGGCGCTCGGTGTACGGGCGGGACGTGTGGGAGAGCATCCAGGGCACCTTCGGGCAGCAGGTGTACCTGCTCGAGCGCCTCTCGGAGGAGGACCGCAAGTGGCTGGCCCGCACGCTGGGCTACGAGACGGTGGTGGGGTACTCAAGAAGTTCCTCCAAAAGCGGCTTCCTCTCGGGCAGCGAGGGAGAGGGGGAGCGCGAGGAGGCCCGCTTCCTGCTCTCGGCCGAGGAGATGCGCGAGGTCAAGAAGGGCGAGACGGTGGTGATCCTCGACGGCAAGCCGCCGGTGCGCACCTACCTGGGGGGGATGTGGGAGCGGCGGCACCCCCTGCACGCCCTGTACGAGAAGGCCAGAAGGCTCAGGGCGGGACAGGGCGGGACTCCCGCGCCGCGCCCTGAGCAGGCCGCCGAACCGCCCGCACCGCTACCCCACGCTCCGCTCGGTGAAACTACGCCACCTTCGCCGCCGGTGACCGGGGATCCAGAAGCCAGCGATCCCCGCAGCCTGGAGTCTTACATTCGCCGCCTGGCGTCCACGATGCCGGTGTTTCAGCGCTACTACCACAAGAAGACCACCACCGGGATTCGCTTCGTGCTGCCCGAGGGCTTCCCCCCGCCCGAGACCGCCTGGGTGCGGGAGGGCTGGGTCGAGGTGCGGGGCCAGAAGGAGCTCTCGCTCAACCTCACCAGCCGGGGGCTGGAGGCCCTGGAGAAGCCTTTCGTGGCGGCGCTGGTGCGTTGGTGCCGGGTGCGGGAGTGGGCGAGGCGGCAGGGCGTGGACGGCCAGGCCGAGGTCTGCATGAGCGGCGAGGAGGCCGAGACCGTCCTGCGGGAGTACGCGAAGAAGCTCCCCACGGAAGAAGGAAAGGTGCGGGTGGCGGTGCGGCTGGAGGCCCTGGGAGATGGAGCTTGAGGCGCGGGAGTTCTGGCGGCTGCTGGAGCACGCCACCTGGGTGGTGTGGGAGGGGCCGCTCTGCTTCGTGTGGCTTCCCGGCGAGGGTGGCCGAGTATTCCGATACGAGGATGCTCGTGTGGTGGTGCTGGCCGAGGGCGAAGCGGCCCTTGAAGTGGCCCGCCGGATGGGGGTGAAGGATGCGCTGGCTGTGGCTTAGTTTGCTGCTGGCGACGGGGATGGCGCAGGAGAGCGCGCCTGCCCTCTCGGAAGCCGAGGTGACCCGGCTCCTGGCCGCCGCCCGCAGCGAGGTGCTCCTGGAGATGAGCGTCTTCGACGACCGCGCCGTGGCCGAGGGCTACCGGGTGGCGGTGGGCGAGCGGGGGGCCAGGGGGTACATCCTCACCCGGGGGGACACCGCCGAGATCGGGGCGTCTTACCTCCCCTGGGCCTCCATCCTGAGCGGGACGGGGGCAAGACTGCTGGCCTACACCCGGGGGGACTACGTGGTGGTGGACCGCCAGGTGGCCGTCATCCGCGAGACGCGGATGGGGCTGCCGGTCTACCGGCTGGAGGAGAACCCGGGCCGGGTGGCGGCCCTGGTGCGGCAGTTCGTGGACGCCTACAGGGTGGCCCGCCCCTACTCGGTGGAGGGGCTGGTGCGACGTAGCGCGCAGAAATACGTGAGGTAGCGAGTGGAACGAGTCATGCGCATCGCAGGTTGGGCCGGAGTGGTGGTAGGGCTTTCGGGCGTGCTGCCGGGGGTTTTTCTTCTCCGGGGAGGCATGATCGAGTTCGGCATGGTGCTCTTGTTGCTGGGGGCCATCCTGCTGACACACGTAGAGGTGCTCGAGGAGATGCGGCAGGTGCGGCGGGCGCTGGCCCGGATCGCCCTGCATACCGAGCGGCCTCCGGCTCCGAAGGAGGAGGCCAGTGTTGATTGACGAGCAAGGGCAGGGGGTGGGCGCATTCACCCTGGAGGAGTGTGGCCACTCCGGGCGGCTGCTGTGGTTGGCGACCTGGGCCGCCGGGCGGTTCGGCCTGGGGGCGGAGTTCGTGGACGGGGCTCGCCTGCACGACGTGGGCAAGCTGTATGTACCGCGTTACGACCTGCTGAAGAGACCGCTCGACGAGTTCGAGGAGAGCGTGGTGCGCTTCCACGTCCTGGAGTACCTGGAGGCGGAATGGCCCGACTGTTAGCCCTGCTGGTCCTGGCCTCGTGGGGGCTGGCCTGTGGCCGCATCCCCCCTGACCTGGCGGGCTGGGCGGCCTACTACGCCCGGGGCTACGGCCTCGACCCCGACCTGCTGGTGGCGCTGGTCTGGGTGGAGAGCCGCTTCTGCCCCGATGCGGTCTCCCCCGAAGGGGCGGTGGGACTGGGGCAGATCATGCCCGCGACCGGGAAGGCCATCGGCATCTCGCAAGAGCGCCTGGCCCACCCGCAGTGGAACCTGTGGGGTACGGCCCGGCACCTGCGGCAGCTATGGGACAGCTTCCGGGACTGGAGGTTAGCCCTCGCCGCCTACAACGCCGGGAGCGGCGCGGTGCGCAAGTACGGGGGCATTCCCCCCTACCCCGAAACGCAGAAATACGTGAGGGACGTGCTATGGGTGTACCGGTGGTTGAAGAACAGAAAAGCGTAATCCGGGTACACGAGCGCTTCCCGGAGGAGTTCGCCCGGCTCATGGAGCGGCTGCCCCCCTGGGTGCGGGTGGAGGTGGAGGGGCACCGGGACAGCCTGGACGAGATCGTGCTCGACCTGGGCAAGCCCCTGATCTACACGGCGGCGGATCAGGTCTACGTCCTGGAGGGGCGGGAGGTGTCGAAGGACGACCTCTCCTACCTGACCCACCGTCTGGGCGGGTTCAAGGAGAACAACCGGGCCGGGCTCGAGGGCACCCTGCACCGCGTCAGCCGCATCCAGGACGCCTACGGCGAGACGGTGGGAGTGACCATCCGCATCGGGCGCTTCGTGATGGGGGTGGCGGAGGCGCTCCGGCCCTGGCTCGAGCAGAGCGGCTCGCTGCTGGTGGTGGGGCCGCCCCGCACCGGCAAGACCACCCTCTTGCGGGACATCGTGCGTATTCTGGCCGGGCGCTACGGTCCCCGGGTGGCGGTGGTGGACACCTCCAACGAGATCGGAGGGGACGGCAAGCTCACCCACCCCGGCATCTCCCCGGCCCGGCGGCTCCAGGTGCCCGATCCGCCCTCGAAGAACCAGGGCTGGGTGATCTACCAGGCCATCGCCAACCACTCGCCCGAGGTGGTGGTGGCCGACGAGATCGGCTACAACGAGGACGTGTTCCAGTGCCTCACCGCCTCGAGGCGGGGGGTGCGGGTGGTGGCCACCGCCCACGGCGAGACCATCCTCGACCTGCTGGAGAACCCGGTGCTGCTGCCCATCCTGGGCGACCCGGAGGGTGGCAGGCGCAGAAGCCGCCCCTCCTTCGCGATGTGCCTGGAGGTGCGGGGCAAGGGGAAGTTCGTGCTCTACCCCGAGTTTGCCGAGGCCCTGGACACCCTGCTGTCGGGGGGTGAACCCGAGGGCTTGCGACTGGGGAGGTGGGATTGATGCAGAGATGGATACTGGCCTTTTTGATTCTGGCCGGGATAGCGTTGGCCCAGGACCCCCGCTACCCCGACACCACGCGCTACCTGGTGAGCGCCCCGGACTATCGTCTCGAGCGGCTGCCCCTTTTGAAATGGCCCTTCATCGAGGTCTTGCGGGCCGACCGCTGGAAGCAAAACCAACAGGCGCGGGCGGAGGGCAAAGCGCCGGTGGCCCACGAGTGGCGGCTGCCCATGAGCGACCTCACCACCACCCAGGAGGTGGCCCGCGACCTGAGGCGGGCCTGGCAGCGCTTCGAGGAGCGCTATTACTGGCACGTCATCACCCGGCTCAACAACCCCGCGCTCTACGCGGTGTACTGCTGGGCCGGGCTCAAGGGGCCCGACCTCGACCCACCCCTGCCGGAGGTGCGGGTGGACGTGCCCTCGGGGACGGTGCCGCAGGGGTTTGACCCGGGGCTGGGCTGGCCCTTACCGGCGGCCCAGGGGCAGCACATGCTGGACGCCTACTGGCCCATCCCCCAGGTGGATACCGGGGACTTCTGCGACAGCCTCGGCCTGCAAATCCTGCCCCTGATGTACGTCCCTGGGTTCTGCATCGACATCGAGGCCATCGGCTTTTCCTGGTGCACGCCGGGGTATGAGGAAGGCGAGCCCTTGTGGTTCAACGACGCCGAGGCGCAGAACCGGGTCTCGGACGGTATCGCCCACGCCATAGCCACCTACTACCCCGACTACCAGAAGGACGTGCTGATAGCACTGAGGCCCCGGGTGCCCACCGATTTATCCGATCCTACCCGGCTCAGGGTCTTCGCCCCCATGCCCTGGCAGGCCCACGTCCTCGAGGGGGGGGCGGTGGTCACGCCGGTGATGCGCACCCTGGACGGGCTTACCCCGCAGAACCTGGTGAGCGAGGCCCAGGGCATCTTCAACACCCTGCGGCAGGCCCTGCCCCGCCTCCCCGAGGCCGAGCGGCTGGCGGGGACGGCCTACTACTACCAGGCGGTGCGGGGGCTCTCCCGGCTGCCCTTCCTGGCCCCGGTGAGCAACCAGCTTTCCGGCCTCATCAGCGGGATGGACGAGAAGGTGATGGAGAAAGCCCTGCTGGCCCTGGCCGCCGCCGACGAGGGGAGCAAGCTGGCCGGGAAAGACCTCTTCATCAACAGCAAAAACGCCCCCGGAGCCTGGCGGCTGGAGGAGATCAAGCGCTGGTTCCCCCCTTCCAACCCCTACATCTACGAGCGGTTCGGCTACGTGAGCTTCTTCCAGGTGTGGAACCGGGCCGAGGTGACCACGGTGCCCGACTTTCGCGCCGACCGCAACCCGCTGGGGGTGGCGGCCTCACTGGGGATGCGGGCCATCTTTTACTGGTGGGTCCCGGTGCGGATCAAGGTCAACCTGATGCCCAACCCGCCCTTCATCTCCCTCTCGGGGTCGCTGGACTGGCCCCGGCCCATCCCGGTGCCCCCCTACGTGCTGCCCTTCAGCGCCGAGCGCACCTACTGGGGCTGGGTGAGCGTGCCCGAAGGGTATGAGGTGCCCAGGGTCAAAGGCACCCCGGGGCTGGGGGTGAGCGGGGTGGATATTCCCGGCTTCGGGCCGGACGTGTACGACATCCTGTTGAGGTGAGCGATGCGCTGGACGTATGCACTGGTACTGACGGTTTTCCTCGGAGGAGGAAGCCTGGCCATTGACGCCAAGGACTTCAAGACCGCCTATGACCTCCTGCGCAACGGGCTGTGCAGCCTCAAGATCACCTGCTTGCTGCCCAAGGACATGATCTACCCGGCGGACTGGCAGGCCGATGTGGAGGCGCGGCTGGCCCGGGCGCGGGAGGTGCTGCTCATCGGGGACGTGCAGTCCTTCCAGCCGGTCCTGGGCTACCTCGACGCCTGGCTCAGGACCACCGACCCCACCCGCAAGCAGAACCGCCCGCAAATCTTTGCGGTGGTGCCCCAGGAGCAGATGGTGTGGTTTCGCGGCTGGACGGAGAACCCCGAGCTGGCCGGACTGGTGAAGGTGGCGGCGAGCAGCAACGAGAACGAGCCCCTGGGGGTGGTGGGGCGCACCGGGCTACCCCTGCTGATCCTCGATAACCAGGCGGTCTACCTGCCCACCTGGTGGCAGCTCGAGGGCCCCACCCTGCGCCAGGTGCTCACCTGGGGGCGGCTGCTGGTGGACCAGATCAGGGCCGCCAACCAGCGCAAAGAGGAGGTCAAATGAGGCTTCTGGCCCTGCTGCTTCTTCTGGGGGCGGCGTTTGCCCAGGGGCAGCAGCAAATCCTCTTCCAAACCCCCAACCTGGCCCAGGCGGTGGGTTGGGTGGCGGGCGTGGGGGGACAGGACGCCCTGGTGATCGGCGACCTGCCCGACCCCGCCTTCGCCCGCGCCCTGCCGCCCCGCACCCGCGTCCTGGTCTCGGGGGCCCTGCCCTCGTGGGTCAGGACCGGGATGGAGGTGCGTTACCTCAAGGGGCTCAGGGGCCGGGGGATGCTGCTCATCGACCGGAGGTATTTCGTGGTGAGGGACAAAAAGGGTCTATGGACGGTACTGGCCAGCCCGGAGATCGGGATGCAGGTGGCCTACTACCTCGAGCAGCTCTGGCAGATGGGAGGGCGGGGATGAGGGCCGCGCTCTTCCTTCCGTGGCTCATGGGCCTGGCCCTGGCCCAGGGGGTGGACTGCTCGAGCGTCCCGCCCTCGCTCATCCCCACTTTGAGCGCCCGGCCCACCCCGAGCGTGAGCGTCTCCCCGGGGGGGCTGGCCGCGCCGGGGAGCTTCGCGGTGCAGGCCGACGCCCGGGCCTACGTGGCGTCGGCCACCCTGAGCGTGAGGGGCGAGCAGAGGTGGGGAGACTACGGCCCGCAGGTGCTGGCGAGCTGGGGCGGCTCCCCTACCGCCACCGCGAACTTCGGTCCCCTCGCCGCGAGCGCCAACGGCACCTACACCTTCACCCTCTCCGCCCAGGTCTGCTACCGGCTGAACGGGGCGGTGGTGGGGGAGGAGCTCAGCGCCCAGGCCCGGGTTCCCGTGTTCATCCCCTGGACCACCGCCGACCTGCCCTGGTTCTTGTGGAAGGAGGCCGAGGCCGCCAACTACATCAAGGGCCTGGCGAACGACGTGACGGGAGGGCAGCCCATGTTCGTCGAGGGCCTGGTCACCGGGTTAGCCGAGCCGGTGCGGGCGGTGCTGCGCGACTACCTGGTGAAGGGCTACCTCAACCAGGGGAACTTCCCGCCCGCCTGCGCGGGGTGGTGTTACGCCATCGCGCCAGTGCAGCTTCGCCTTTACGCGGTGCAGGGGGTAGGGGAGCTGTTCCAGCAGGGCTGGGCCAGCCTGGGGCTGTACGGCGGCCAGAAGGACAGCCGCTCGTACGAGCTCGGCACCAAAGGGGTGGCGGGGGTGCTCGTGGTGCGGGGATACCGCCACGACTATATCCTGCTGTCTGCGCGGGGCGATTTCAGCGACGCGACCCAGGTGATCGAGATGCCCAAGGGGGCTAGTGAGTTATTCCGCAAGGCCCTCTCCCTCTCGGCCTTGCAGCAGAATGCGCGGGAGGTGCGGCCATGAGGTGGGCCATCGGCGTATTTCTGGCGATGGGGTTCGCGACGGCCCAAACCACCAGCGGCAGCCTCTCCGACCTGGCCGGGCTAAAGCAGGTGCTCAACGCACCCGGGGAGCTGCACCTGGTGGTGCCCCAGATCACCCCCTGGGCCTTGCAACTCGCGCAGTGGCGCACGGCGGGGCCCACCACCTTCTACATCCCCCAGAGCGAGGCCCCCAAGTACTGCGGCAGCCCGCTCCCCATCCGGGTGCTCCCCGGCAGCGTCAAGGAGCCGCTGGGCCTCATTGTGGGGCAGGGCGGCAGCCTGGAGGGGATCGCCCTCCGGGGGTTGGGGCTCATCTACGACCCGGGCTGGGCCGAGAACGACCGCATCGCCCTGTGGATGGGCCTCTCGGGGCCGCGGACGGGGCGGGCCTGGGTGGAGGGGAGCTGGACGGGCAGCCTCACGGCCCGGGTGGAGTTCCAGGTGACGGAACGCTACCTGGGCGACCCCGTAAGCAGCAGCTACCTGTTCAACCACGTCTGGAACGGGGCGGTGCAGGACGTGCGGGTGCAGGGGTATGACCCCTACCGCATCTACACCGGGGAGACCCTGCCCCTGGTGGAGGCGGGCGGGACGGGGCGGGGGGATTGCACGCTGCGCTCGGTGACCACCGTGGTGGAGGTGGGGGTGGACACCAACCGGACGGCCCGGTACACCGGCCCGCTGGGGAACAACTATACTTTCAGCTTCAACCCCGGCACCGGAATGGAGACCTTCCGCGCGGTGGAGTACGCCGCCACCTGCGGCCCCTTCGGGTGTGGGTGGCGCGGGTACTACATCTACGACCTCCAGGGGCGCAACCGGGGCAGCGGCTCGGGCACCCAGTGTGGATGGAACTGGTGTACGCAGGCGGACATCTATCCCCTCCGGTACGAGACCCGCAAGACCCAGGAGGAGGTCACCGCGCGGATTCGGCCCTGGCTCGAGCGCACCGTGTGGCAGGCCCAGGGCACCTTCCCGGTGGAGCCGGGGGGGATCGTGCGGGTGAACGGACAGGCCTACCAGATCCCGGGGCTGGAGGGCTACGGCAGAAGGCCCCAGGGGGTGGGGATCGAGTGGATGCGCGGGGAGCCCTACGTGAGCTACCTGGCCCGGTCTACCGGGATCATGGGCGGGGAGGTCTACCGGGGACAGGTGATGAGCGTTCGGGAATATTGTACAAAAGTGAGGTAATATGTTATTGCTATGCTTTCACGAGAACAGCGTTCGCGTCTGGCAAAAACCGCCCTCTCTGTCTGGAGCGCCAGTCTAGGGCTGGCCCTGGCCCAGCAGGCCCCCTTCACGGATGTCCCCCCCACCCTGGAGGACATCCGTTTCCTCTATCAGAAGGGCATCGTGCAGGGCTACCCCGACGGCACCTTTCGGGGGCGTGAGTATATGACCCGCTATCAGGCCGCCGCCATGCTCTACCGGGCCTACCTGGTCTTCGCCGACGACGTGGCGCGCCGGGTGAGGGAGGCCCTGGCCCAGGACTCCCAGGCCCGGCTCGAGGAGGCTTTCGCGGCCATCCGTGACCTTCAGGAGGCCCTGAAGATCGTGCAGGAGGCGATGGCGGACTACCCCGAGGTCAGGGCCGACCTGGAGGAGACCCGCAAGAACGTGGAGGGGCTGGCCGAGGAGCTGGCCCAGGTCTCGAGCCAGATGGTCACCCGCGAGGAGATCGGCGACCTCATGGCCTCGGTGGGCGCGCTGGAGGGACTCATCCAGCGGGGTGAGGAGGGCCTGAAGGCCCTCCAGGCCCGGGTGAACGTCCTCGAGGGGGCCTTGCGGGACCTCGAGGGGCGAATCCAGGCCGGGCAGGGGGAGCTCAACAAGAAGGTCTTCGACCTTGGCGGGCGGGTGGACGCCCTGGAGAAGGGGGGCCGGAACCGTCCGAAGCTCAGCGTGGGGGGTTCGGTCGGCCTCTCGGACGGACAGCCGGACGGGGAGGTGTTCGTCCGGGGTGAGGCGAACGGGGTACGGCTCGCCGGACGGGTGAACCCGGACGGGGTACAGGTACGGGCCGAAGGGGGCGGGCTCACCCTCGAGCACGTCCAGAAGGACGGGCTCTCGGAGAGCCGGGCCGGGTATCGGCTGTTCGAGGGGGTGGCCCTGGGGCTGGAGGTGGGCTACGGCGACTCGACCTTCGGGGTGGCCCGGCTCATCCACGAACCGGACGGGGGCCTGATCCCCGGGGTGGTGGCCGAGGCCGGGGCGGGCGCGGGCTTCCACGAGGGCAGCCTCTCGCGCAACCTGCTCTTCGTCCGGGCGGGCTACCGCTTCGGCGGCGTGACCCCCAGCCTGGGGTACTGGCGCTACCAGGGCGAGGAGCCCTACAGCCTGCTGGAGGGGCGGCTGGACTGGCAGGCCGACTTCGGCAGCCTCGGGGGGTACTACCGGCTGGTGGCCTTCCCCGGAAGCGGAAACAGGGGCAGCGAGTGGGGGGTGCGCTTCACCTCGAGCGCCAACCCCTTCGTGGAACTCGGGGTGCGGGGTACGGAAGGGCTGGTGGCCGGTGAGCCAGGCAGCTTCAGCTTCCGCTACCAGAACGCCACGGCCAGCCGGACGGACTTCACGGTGCGGGTGGGGTACAGGCTGGAGTTCTAGGAGGCAGCGGTGAAAAAGTCTGTGCTTCTCGGGGGGGCCGCGCTGGCCCTCCTGGTCTCTGGATGCGACGTGATCTCAGGGGTGGCCGGGGAGTTCCAGCCTGCCGCCCTGGTGGAGGTGACGGGGGCGCTCGAGGGGATGTGCGTTCGCCTGGACGCCCTGAAAGAGGGGAAGCTGACCGGTAGCTGGGAGGGGTGTGCGAAGCCGTACAGCTTCCGGGTGAACCTGCCGGACGGGGCGTACACCCTGGTCGGACAGGCCGGACGGGACGGCCTGGTCTACCAGGAGGGCCGGACGGACGCCACCGTGAAGAAGGGGGGGCGGACCACGGTGCCCCTCTCCCGCAAGCGGGTGAGCGTACAGGTCACGGCGGCCTGGCTCGACCCGGCGCAGGGCGGACTGGCCGAGGCGTGGATGCTCCCCCAGGAGGCGGTGGGGGTGCCCACCTACGCCGACGAACCCCCCTCGAGCCTGAAAGGGCGGGTGCTGGTGGCGCGGGAGGTGGTGGCCCAGGCTAAGGCCACCCTCTCGGTGCCCACCGGGAAGGACGTGGCCTTCCGGCTGGTGCAGGGAGAGACCCAGGGGGTGACCCGGGTGAGCCGCCTGGAGGCGGACGGGAAGGTGGTGGTGCCGTGAACGAGGAACCCCGGACGGACACCCCCTGGGCCTTGTGGGTACTGGCGGGGCTGGCCTACCTGGGGTACCTGACGATGGCAGCCCTGGATGCCCCCACCCTGCTGATCGTCGTAGGGCTGGCGGTGCTGCCTGCCCTGCGGCTGCTGCCGGACGGGATGCTCCTCGGGGTGGGAGTGGGGGTGGGCTGGTTCGTGAGCGGGCTGGGTCTGCACCCGTTCACCCTGGTGGGGCTGGTGCTGGCCTCGCAACTGCTGGCCCTAGCCGGTGGCCGGAGCGAGCGGTGGGGGTGGCTTATCGGAATGGCGGTGGGCTATGTGGGCGGACTGTGGGTGTCCCGATAGGACACCCCGGACAGGACAGGTAGGGACACCCTCCTGAACCGATAGCTTTTGTTGCTTTCTTGTCCTAACTTCCCTCCCCCCCGGACACCCCCTGTCCTTTCGCGCGTGGGAGAGAGAAAAACGCTAAAGTGGGCGAGGTTGAAAATGTCCAGTGAGGATAAGGAAAACGACGTGCAGGCGAGAGAAAAGGTCGCTGAACCCCCTCAATCGGACAGGGTGGAGGGACAGGAGGTACACCCCCCGGACACCCCCCCTGTCCTGTCCGTGGACACCCCTGAAGGACAGGTCGGACAGGGCAGGGACACCCCGGATGGACACCCTGGGACACCCAGGGTGGACAGGGTGGGACACCCCCCGGACACCCTGAAGGACACCCCCCCTGTCCCGGCAGAGAGGGTAGGGACACCCCCCGGACAGCCTGGTGCGGACACCCCGGACACCCCCCTGTCCGGCAAGACCCGGACCCGCTGGAAGGAGGCGTACCGGAAGGTGTTTGGGGAGGTGGATGGCCTCTTCGAGGCGCGGGTGCGCCGGGCGATGGGCTTGATGGAGCGGGGTGAGGCCAGGAGCCGGGTGGAGGCGCTGGCTGCTTCGCGGAGCGAACACCTTGAAGCGGTGCGTCCCTGGAACCCGGACCACGAGTTCGACCCCCTGGTCCTGGGGCCGGGCGGCAGGCCGGTAGAGGCGGGGCGCATCCTGCCCCCGTCACCGGACGAGGAAGGGGAGCCAGGGGGCAAGACTGCCCCCATGAGCGAGGGGGAGGCACAGCCGGACAGGCCTGTTTCCTCGAACCGCAATCGGGCGAAGTGGCACGAGGCCTACCGGACGGTGTTCGGGGAGGAGCCGGACGGCCCGCTGGCCGAGGCCCGCATCCGGGCGGCCATGAACTTCTACGACCCCGGACGCTCGGTCGGACGGCGGAAGGCCCTCGAGGCCGTCCGGGCGTCCGAAGAGGAAGCCGCCGGTCGGACGAGGGAGCTCACGGAGGTCCTGGGGCCGGACGATCCCCTGGTGGGACGGGGTTCACGCCCCGTACACCGGACGGACGAACCGGACGAGGAACCGGAGTTGGGTGGGACCGCGTACCTCCCCCTGCCGAGCGGGGTGGCGCTGATGAAGATCGGACGCCTCGAGGCCGAGGTCGAGGAGCTTCGCCGGGCAGTGGCCCGGCTGGAGGCGGGCCTGCACCGCACCGAGACCCGGCTGGGGGGGATGGCCCCAGGGCTTCGGGCGTTGCGGGAGGCCGCCCGGGAGGCCCGCGACCTGGCCCTGAAGGTGAGCCATAGGGTAGACACCCTCGCGCCTGCTTCCTCTTCCGAGGAGAAGTCCGCGCCTCCGGGCAAGAAGGAGATACGGGAGCTCCGGGCACGGATGGACGAGGAGCGCGGGCGGATACTGCTGGAGGTGGAGAACCGGCTGGAGGAGGCCGAGGAGCTCATGCGGCGCTCGACGGAGAGCCGCATCGCGGCGCTGGAGTCGTGGGTGCGGCGGGTGAGCCGGTATCTTGGAATGGGTAAGAAAGGAGGACTGTTCAGATGACCCTCGAGCACGTCGCTTTAGTCTGGCAGAACGGGGTGGGCTTCGGCTTCAAGGCCGGGGTGGGGGTGGGAATTGCGGTGGGTCTGCTGCTGGCCTGGCTGTGGCTGGCCTGGCTGTGGCGGTGGGTGCGTTCGCAGGCCGGGCGCTGAACGACGCGGGCCTCCTCGGGGACAGGGATGCCCAGCCAGACCTTGGGGTGGACGAACTGAGCCCCGGGCACGGCCAGCCGGGTGGTGAAGGAGGGGTGGACCCAGGCAAGCCCCTCGAGCAGTTCCCCGAAGCCAGCCTGGATGGGGCTCACTGACCACCCCGGGTGACAGACGCCTTTCCTCCCGCCCGCCGTAGGAGTGTCAACGCGGCTTGAACCTCACTCGGGTGAAGCCTAGAGTCTCGCTGTCGAAGGAGTAGCCCCGGCTCAGGTCAGCCTCCGGCTGGCTAGGATCAGCGAACGTCATCAGATCAATCAACGGCTCTAAAGTTCGGTCTAGCAAGACCGTCAAGCCCAGCCACTCCTCCCGCGCTCGCTCGAAGGCTGCACGATCGAGCAGGAGTTGCTCGAGTTCCATCACCCCTGCCCGCAGTCGGACCAGGTCCTTTAGGTAGCGCAGGTAGGCCTCATCCATGGGTTCCACTGGTCGAGCGGCAAGACCCAACAGCAGGGCATTGACTTGTCCGTTCAGCTCCGAGACAGCCTGGGTTACTGCGGCCGCGAGCTCGAGGCCTCCTGGGCCAGGCTCCCGAGCCAGACGGCTCAGCGCTTCGGCTGCCTCGAGTAGGCTCCCCCGCAGCAACTCTAGATCAGGATCAGACATGGGCTGCATGTTGCCAGTATAGACCTGGGACCTTTGCATACCGCCCAGCAGGTCATCCAAACATCCTTGGTCTAGTTCTTACTGTTAGACTTAAGTCCATGAACAAGGTTCGTTTTTTGTTAGCGTTAACTGCATTGCTATCAGCTTGTTCTGTCAGTCCCAGCAAGGTGAATCTTGGTCAGGAACGACCCGACCCTGATGCTGTCACTGTTCAGTTCGATCCCATAGGAGGTACGGCTGGGGGTGTAAGCGCACAGGGGATCGACATCAGCCTATGCGTCTTCACCCTGAATTATCCGCACCAGTCGGGGTACAATCCTACCGAAGTCAAAGCCGATGCCATCGGTCGATGCCCGCCCAGCAGTGAGCCCTTCCTCCTCACAGCGTTCCTGGAGCTAGAACGCAACCAGGGCGGGGTCTGGACCAAGGTTGCCACCGGCCCCCGGGTCCGTAAGGAGGTGGGAGCGGCAGGTGCGACCTGGAGGCAGTACGAGCTGGTCGTTGTGGCCACTTGCCGTGACGGAGTCTACCGAAGCAAGCTCAACATCGAGGCGGTCAACCCTGATGGCGGGGTGATCGCGATTCCGCTAGCACGGCGGTACTCCAACGAGCGCAATGTTCAGTGCAGACCCCGCGCAGTATCGTTGGTGGTCGATGATACCGGCTCAATGGGCAGCGTCATCGGAGCGGTCAAGGCTTCCCTCGCCGGGTATATAAATAGCATCCCTGAGGACGAGTACACCCTGTGGAACCTGATCACCTTCAAAGACGACGTCAGGGTCCTGGGCACCACCACCGACCGCAACGCCATCCTTGGTTGGGTAAATGGCCTCTACGCCTGGGGTGGCGATGACTGTCCCGAGAACGTGCTAGGCGGAATCAGCTCGGGGATCTTGGCCCTTTGGCCTTATGTGGACCACACTCGAGATCTGGTGGTAATCACCGACGCCTCAGCCCAGCCCGGCGACGTGAGCGGGATCCTCGCGGTGGCCAAGCTCAACAATGTCCGGGTGAACGTGCTGCTCTCAGGGGATTGTGGTCTCCCGCCCGCTTCGGTATCCAGCCGGGCAGGCATTGGCGTTCAGAGCGTGAGCACAACGGCGCTTTCTAGCCAGGTCGTGCTCAAGCGCATCGCCGAGGAAACCGGGGGCAAGTACTTCTACCTCCCCGGCGGAAGCCAGTCCGATTTCGAGTATGCCCTGGGTGAAATCTTCAACAACATCCGGGACACCGACCCTTCCACGGTAGACCGTGAGCCCCCCAGTGTTACCGTGAGCGTTACCCCATCTACCCTCTGGCCACCCAACCACAAGCTGGTCGAGGTCAAGCCTGCTGTAAGTGCCAGCGACAACCTCGACCCTACCCCAAGGGTGGAGCTGGTCGGGGTGAAGGTAAGCGAGCCCGACGACGGCCAGGGCGACGGGAACACCGCTGATGACGTGCAGATCACCACTAACGGCCGGATCTTCGTGCGGGCCGAGCGCAGCGCCCAGGGCAACCGCCGCGTCTACACAGTCACGTACCGGGCCACCGACGCCAGCGGGAACACTGGCTACGGCTCGGCCGACGTGGTGGTACCCCATGACCGCTCCGGAAAGTAGGCTACTGAAGGTTCGCAACGCCGGGCGGGTCCGCCCGGCGTTGCCGGCTGCGGAGAACTCGACGCTTCTCCAAGGGCCAGGGCGCCCGTATGAGGATGCGCCTGCCGTCGTATATCTGTTGGCGGTAGACGTCGGACCCTGCGTAAGCGCGCTGACCGGAACGGAGGTATGCGGGCCTTAAAAACACGACCGCGGCCATACATAACACCTAGACACCTAACCCCCCTTGCGGGGGGCTTCGGTGCAGGAAGTAAAACCATCAGCACTCGGCTGTGGCAGCCTTCGCAGGCGTCCTCAGTATGTCACTTCTTATTGCCGTTATCAAGTATTATATTCCCAGGAGGTAAAGCCATGTACGACAGCATCCGGCTGATGGTCGGCGGCCTCGGGCTTTTGTCGCGGGAGATGGTCATGCGGAACTACATCGCTTACAAGCACGGGGATGGCCAGGCTTTCGAGGCCCTGGTGGCGCACTACGGCTACCTGGCGTTCGAGAAGGCTTTCCGGCTGTTCCACCGCCTCGGCGACGAGGCCCGTGACCTGGCCCAGGAGCTTTTGTGTGAAGTGGTGGAGGTGCTCTCGAAACCGCTTCCCTCCGGCTCCAAGAACCTCACCTTCTGGGTGAACGTGGCCCTCGACCGCAAGGTCCGGGAGCGGCTGACCCAGGACGGCGTGGGCACGTACCGCGAGAACCGGCTTCTCAAGAAGCTGGTGGCGGTGCGGCTGGAGCTGGAAGGGGAAAAGGGACGCGCCCCCACCCACCCCGAGCTGGCGCAGGCCCTCGGGGTCGATGAGGAGACCCTCGAGCGCCTTCTCGCTGTGGAGGAGGCAAACCGCATTCTCAGCCTATCGGCTCCACACCCGGAGACCGGCACACGGCTGGAGGAGATGGTTGCGTCAACCGAAGAGGAAGACGTGCTCGAGGAGCTTGAGGAAGCCCTGGAGAAAGCCCGACTGGGGCTGAAGGCTGAGGAACTCTCTACCCTCGACCGCTTCCTGGCGGGAGAGGAAGTCTCCCAGGCCAATCTGGACGCCCTGGCGGCGACGCTCAAGGCCCGCATGGTCGCATAGCAGGCAAGCCTTTTTGCCTTCCGAGGATCATCCCTGTCCTTGGAAGGTTCTTTTTTGGGCCGGTGGCTAGTTCATCGGGCCGCGCTCGCGGAAGTAAGCCCCGTTGCTGTCCCATACCGGCACCAGACGCCCGTTGAGACACCCCTCGAGGAACTCGAGCATCCGTGGGGCAGTCTGGCATTCGATAACCACCGTATCGCCTGAAACATCAAGCAGAGGCTCTTCCCCGAGTGACGCAGCCATGTGGCGCAGAAAGCAGGCCAGGTCCTCCGGGTGATCGGTGTCAACGAAGCGAACTCGGGTTCCTTCGTGAATTGCTTTAGGCATAGCTCCATCTTAACGCAAAATGGCCGGGAAAGCCCGGCGCATCTGCGGTCAGGAGGGGAAAAGGCTTCCCCTTCCACTTTTTATGGTACTCGAGGGGGATTGAAGCGGTCAAGATTGAACAATACAATATTGTCGTCAGGAGGTAAAAATGGAAAAGGTTTTTGTCTGTCCAGATCTGCGCACCGGCGAGAAGCTTGCGGAGTTGCTCTACCTGGGCTTCAAAGCAGGTGGACTCGTCGAATGGGAAGGAGACCAGGGTTGGCTCAAGCCCGCCTATAGGATCACTTTCCGCAGTGAAGCCCTTCAACGGGGTTTTGTGGAGTTTGTGAGGGCTCTCTTCCCTTCGGTCGTCATCCTCGACTAACCCTTCCGTCCTTCTTTGCCTTCCGAGGATAATCCTTTTCCTTGGGAGGTTCTTTTTTTGCACAGAGTGTACCCTAGCGCAGCAGGCGCGGATCGAGGAAGAGCGGCTGGGGTTCGCCGGTGCGCACCTCCCTCATCGCGGGGTGGCGGGGGTTGAGCAGCAGGTTGAACTCCACCGGCACCACCGCCGAGGGAACCCGCAGGGCCAGCGAGCGCAGGCTCAGGGCCCACTCGCTGCCCAGCCTCTGGGTGGACTCGGGGTAGGGCTCGGGCAACTGCCGCCAGTCGGGGGGCAGTTCGCTCAGCTCCTCGACGTGGGGATCGGGGATCTCCACCTCGATGGCCACGAACGCGGCCAGGTGAGCCCGGTCGTCCACGTGAACCAGCACCTCCAGGATGCCGGTGGAGAGGTGTTCGGCCAGGTACACCACCGGGACGATCCCCTTCGGGACGCTCTGCGAGCGTACACCCAGGGGGACCCCGAGGCGGTTCCAGCGTCCGGGGCTCTTAGCTGCCCCTTCCCCGGTGAAGGCGGCGTGGGCGTAGCTGCGGGAGGTGATCCGCCAGGCCCTCACGTCACCAGGCCGTCCTCCAGGCGGCCCAGGAGGTGCTCCACCGCCTGGAAGCCAGGTTCGGTGTCCAGGTACGCGAGGGGGCTCGAGCCGTGCAGGAACACCTTGGGGCTGTTCATCCAGGAGGCCGCCAGCTGGGGCGAGCCGAAGAGCTCCTCGGCACGGCGCAGCAGGTAGATCACCCGGTACAGGCGGTTGGACTGCTCCCGGTTCAGGCGTCCCAGGCCCTTGTAGCGGTGGACGCTGCTGCGGGGGATGCCGGCGGCTTCCAGCACGTCGTGCTGGCTGAGGCCGTAGTGCCGGGCCACCTCGGTGATGAGTTCGACCGGCAACCCCTCCCGGACGCTCGCCACGTCAGTGGGTGAGCCGTCGAAGCGGAGGGGGAGCACTGTTCCCATATGGGACATTATGGCGTTCCACCTTGAACAAGTCAACGCTCCAGCCCCAACCTCCTCGCCGCCCGCAGGGTGCGGGGGGCCTGGGAGAGATCGGCCTCGAGGTAGTCCCGCCCCCGGCGGAAGCGGGCGTCTTCCCCGTAGCGCTTCGCCAGCACCCGGAAGTAGTCCGCGCTGAAGTGCAGGAAGGCGGTGGCCGCCCCCCCATCGAAAGACAACCAACCCGTAAGTCCTGACTGCGCGGCGCACAGGCAGGTCGTAGACCCCATGGCTGAAGCCAGGGGCTTGGAGCCCGTCTATGACGAGGCCAAGCGATGGAGCCCATGGACAAGGCGCTGATGTCGCTACGTTGCGAACAGGTTCAAGACCCACTCCGGGGTGCTTCCCCAGCCCCGGACCCTGGCAGTCCCGGTTGCAGACAAGCTTTGGGGTGTGCGCGAAACGGATCGGGACGTGCACCGGTTCGCAACATGGCCGAGGGGAGCGGTACGGGAGCGTCCGCCCATATCCGTCACCAGCCCCGTAAGGGGTCCCGAAAGGGAAGGAGAAAACATGGTTTTCGTGCTGGACAAAAGAAAAAAGCCGCTCATGCCTTGCAGCGAGAAGCGTGCTCGGTTCCTGCTCACCCGAGGCCGGGCGTTTGTAGTTCTACCTATATTGTTAAGAGTCCCGAGTCATCTAAATTCGAGGCTATGCTGGAAGTTAACCGCCGATGCAACAGCATCGAAGAGCTCAGGCATGACCCTGAGCTTCTTGATAGTCCAGTCGGTCGTGTTTTTCCGGGCGTGAATCATTCACTCCGGGCGGTTCGCCCCGACCTACCCCCAACTTCAGCAGATATCGTGATTATTGGAGGCGGGATTATTGGCAGCGGCATAGCCTGCCACCTCTGGCACGTACCCAGCCTGCGGCGCCGGATGATCCTGCTGGAGAAACACTCCTTCCTCGCTGGGCAGTTCTTCCAGGCCATGAACGCCACCGGGCAAAGGGTCATGCGCAGCCCCTACGAGCACCACATCGCCCCGGACGGCGACATGCAGATGCTAGACTTCGCTCGTCTTCACCTCGACCAGTTGACGTCGCTCGAGCGCGAGCAGGTCTGGCTGGGCCTCTCGGGCCAGCGCGCCGTAGTCCCGCTCGACGTGTTCATCGGCCACTCGACCCACATGATCGGGGTACATCAGCTCCGCAAGATCGCCTACCGCGCGCGGGTAATCTCGGTTAGACCTGACCCGGGGCGGGACGGATATCTGATCGCTACCGCCGAGGGGCCGGTCATCCGGGCCAAGACAGTCATCCTGGCAGCGGGCAACCGCGAGGCTGTGTGGCCGCAGGTTTTCTCGGAGGCTGCCCGCCGCTATCCCGCGCAGGTGTGTTCGGTATACGCGAAGCCAGCGCTCAACCCGGGCCAGACGATCGCCGTCGTCGGTAGTGGGCTCAGCGCGGCCCACACCATCCTCCGGGCGCTCGAGGCCGGAGCACGGCCCGTGTGGATCCTACGCCGCGAGGAGCGTTACCGGTGTGCCGATTTCGACACGGCTTATTTCCGAACGGAGGGTATTGCGCGGTTCCGGCGGCTGCCTAGCCTGGCCCGGAAGGTCGGTACGTTGCTGGAGGAATCCCGTGGCAGCATCATGCTGGAGTTCCTGCCGCGGCTGGGCAGCCTAGAAGAAGCGGGCGTCTTACGGGTTCACCGTCATGCCACGGTGTTGGCTGTCCGAGCATCAGCCAGCGGCCGCCTCGAACTCAACCTGTCATCGGGCGCCGATGAGCATGTGGACTTGGTGATTTTGGCGACCGGCCTATCCCCTGACACGCAGCTTCTGCCGGATGAGGTCGAGCTCCTCGCCGATCGTTACCCGGTCCTGGAGGACGGCACGCTTGAGGTCAGCGGCCACCCAGGCCTCTTCGCAGCCGGGCCACTGGCCTCTTTGACGCTTGGTCCCGCCGCCAAGAACGTGGATGGGGCTAGGCTGGCCGCACAAGTGATCATCCCGGCACTCATCGAAAAATTCAGTGGCAGCCGTCCAGCTTCCTTCACGGTTCGGGGGAATTTCGCCGTCAGTTTCCCGCTGAAGGCAGGTGTGCGATGACCCAGCACCGGTCAGGCGCTTACTACCTCCCCGAGGAAGAGTTGGAGCGCGCCATGGTACTCATGCGCTACGGAACGTCCGAGCTCCACGCGGTCTTCGGGCTCTGCCACGTCGCCCAGGATCTGACCGCACAGCTGTGCTGGATCGAACGCGCAAGCCATAGCGAGCGGGCTGCTGAGCTGTTGGAGGATCTGGAGGCAGAGGGGCAGCGCGAGGCCGACAGCCTGATCCAGCTCTTGAAGTCCGCAATCTGTGAGGAATGGGGCTACTGCAGGCGCCGTGTGACGGATGGGCTCGGCGATCCCCGCCGCCTGGTTCAAGAGCTTTCCCGCCTCATTTACAACTACTTATGCTTAGACGAAAAGGGGGTGAGAGCCGTAGATCGATCTTGGGTACTCCTGGCAGCGGTAGTGCTTGCGAGATCAGACTTGGGAAAACTCTGCCGCTGTGCGGGTTGAGAGGAGTTAGGGTCTAGGTTTCCTTGCAGACACGACGGAGGGAAAGATGCTGAGGTCGAAGGACTTGCACATGGCGGCTACCATCGACATGGAGAGCCGCACCATCATGGTCTCAGGGGCGATTGATGTCAACCGGGTCACTATCGTCATGCGGGTGCCGATCCCGGAGCCCGGGGAATACACGCTGGTCAAGGCGGAGACCAACCTGACCGATGAGCCCTGGCTGTGCTGGCAGATCACCCTCGGAGAAGGGGTTTCGCTCCCGCTGCAAAACCCTACGAATCTGCTGCTTTCGCGCCAATTCCGCAAGGCCAAGTACCTGGCGGACCGGGGCGCGATCCTTTTCTGGGATGGCGAGGTCCGTCCGGGCGACGCCATCTTCAAGATGGCGCGGCTGAACATCTCCGGCAACTACATGATCCTGTCGCATAACCGCGGGGGGTTAACCGACGGCATCTTTGACGAAGACGAGGACGAGTCCGACGATACCGGGCTTGAGCAGGACACCCCGCGGATCGACCTGCCCGGGGCCTTGGACCGCTACTACGAGCACATCACGAGGCACGGCTTCGGTGACGATCTGCCCAAGATTGAGGTCGAAACACCGGTAAGGATCGTGCAGCCTGGGGAAATCGACATCCTCTCCTTCACGAACCTCCCCCAAGCCCATTCGGGCGGCATCCGGCCGCGGGAGCGAGCCTGAAGGAGTGCTGGTGCCGTTCAGAGGAGGCCTTATGGCCTCCGCTTTTGTAGGATCAGCCGGCTTATGATTGTCCTGGAGGGGGTTTCCAAACGCTACCGGGTGCTCGAGCCCGGGCGTGGCCTCGGGGGCTTCGTGCGGAGCCTGGTGAAGCCGCGTTACCGGGAAATTACCGCCCTGGACAACATCAGCCTCACCGTCCCGCAGGGGCAGGTGGTCGGCTACATCGGACCCAACGGGGCAGGCAAGTCCACAACCATCAAGATCATCGCGGGGATCGTCCGCCCCTCGGCGGGTCGGGTTGTTGTGGCGGGCCGAGACCCGTTCCGCCAGCGCACCGCCCACCAGCTGGAACTCGGGGTGGTGATGGGCCACCGCACCCGGCTTTTCTGGGACCTGCCGGTGCTGGAGTCGCTCCGCTACCACGCCAAGGTGTATCGCCTCAGCCAGAGTGGATTGGATCAGCGCATCGGTGCCATGGCCCGGCAATTCGGCATCGAGGGGTTGCTCTCGCAGCCGGTACGCCAGCTGAGCCTTGGACAGCGCGTCCGGTGCGACTTGGCCCTCGCCTTCCTCCACCACCCCAGGGTGCTCCTGCTCGATGAGCCTACCATCGGCCTGGACTTCGACAGCAAGGCGTTGCTGCGGTCCGCTATCCGTCAGGTGGCCTCTGATCTACAGACGACCGTCATCCTGACGTCGCACGACTTGGACGATGTTGAAGCCTTGAGCGATCGTATCGTCCTGCTCGACGAGGGCCGAGTCCTCTACGACGGAACCCTCCGACAACTCCGAGCCCAGCACGGCGTACTCCCCGAGCTCCGGCTAAGGCTCGAAGCCGGGGCGGATCAGGTGCGCGCTTGGCTTGAGGGGCTGGGCGGAGTACGGGAGGTCTACACCCACGACGGCTGGGTGTGCGTCGCCCATGAGGGGGGAGGAGCCCCTGCGGCTGTGCTTGCGCGCCTTCTTCCACAAACCCCGGTCAGGGAGATGACCACCCACGAACCCTCGATCGAGGAGGTACTCCGGCGGGTCTACCGGGGAGCAAGGTAGAGATGATCCCTTATACCGCCAACCTCCGTGTCGGATTTCAGCTGGCCCTCGCATACCGTAGAGCGGCCGCGGTCTGGGTCGTCGGAGAGCTGGCGCTCCTGGTGGCATTTTACTTTTTGTGGCGCGCGGTTTTCCTTTCCGTACCCGCAGGGTCATTTGCGGATCGGGACTTCGCTGCTTTCTACTTGTACTTATTGACCGCGCGACTCGCAGCGCGATTCACCGGCGGGCCTGCCTGGGGGTTCTTTGCCCAGCGCGTCCGTGTGGGAACCGTTGTGTACGACTTGGTACAGCCGGTCGAACTGGAGTATGCCCTCCTAGCCCGGTGGTTAGGGCAGAAGGCCGGACAGTTGGTCATGGCGCTGCCGGCCTACGCCACCGCAGCGTTCGTCTCCGGGGCCTGGAGCGCTGGCGAGTGGCGGTTGGGGTGGTTCTTCCTGAGCCTGGTGGTGGGTTTTGCCTGTGCCTACTTTTTCGAGTTCTTGATGAGCCTCTCGGCTTTCTACACTAGCGCGCAGCAGGGGATCAACGAAGCCAAGGCCCTGGTCGTGGCGCTCCTGAGCGGGGCATTTTTCCCCATTGACCTGCTGCCGGATCGCTACGCCCTTCTAGCCAGTCTGCTGCCTTTCCAGGCCTTTATCTACCTTCCTGCGCGCATGCTGCAGCCGTCCATGCCGGAGAGCGAGATCTTCCGCGGACTGGCGGTGCAGCTGTTCTGGCTCCTGGTGCTTGCTGCAAGCTCCCGCTTCCTCCTCGGACGAGTACGCCAGCGGTTCAACGTGCAAGGAGGATAAATGACCCACTACCTCGCCCTCGCGCTGGCCGCCCTGAGGCTGCAATTCGCGACCTGGAAGCAGTACCGGGTGGACTATACCGCTGGCGTGCTCACCGTGCTCCTGGAGCAGGCCCTGACCCTGGTGCTTTTCTCCGTCATCTTCACACACGTGCCGCAAGTCCGCGGCTGGACCTTCCCCGAGATGCTCGTGCTTTACGGGTTGAACCGAATGGCGCTCGGCCTTGCCGACACTCTGGGGGAGAGCCTATGGTGGGTCGGCAGCTACGCCCAGGACGGCAGCCTGCTGCTCTACAAGCTCCGTCCGCTCGGGGTACTCTTCCAGCTCCTCACTGAGCGGATCCACTTCGAGCGGATTTCAGGATGCCTGACCGGGCTGATCCTGGTCCTCCATGGAGCGTCCGCGGCCGGGGTGGAATGGACTGCCGGTAAGGTTGCCACGGTCCTCTTATTTGTTCTCCTGGGCGCGTTCATCTATCTCGGGCTCATGATCCTGGGGGCTGCCGTAGCCATGCGGGTCATCGGCAGTTTGGACGCCATCACGACCTTGTGGAGCTTAACCGAGTTCGCCAAGTACCCGCTTCCCATCTTCGGTCGAACCGGGGCCTTTCTCCTGACGTTCGTCGTCCCGCTGGCGCTGACCGGCTATGTTCCTGCCGCTCTCCTGCTCGACGAGCACACACGCACAGCAGGCACCATCGCCCTTGCCGAGGCTTTGGTCGCTGCCGGCGCGTTCTTCGGCTTGTGCCTGCTGGCGTGGTCGTGGGCCCTCCGCGCTTATGAGGGGACTGGGAACTGAGAGCCAACCTGCGGCGATAGCGGTGGGGGTGCTTAATGGGCATGAGGTATCGCAAGGTCGGTAAGTGGGGCCTTCAGGTCTCCGAGATCGCCCTGGGTGCCTGGGCCAGCTTCGGAGATTGCGTGAAGGATGTGGGCGAGGTCAAGAAGATCGTGTGTCTGGCCTACGAGTCCGGCGTCAACTTCTTCGATAACGCGGACACCTATGCGAACGGATGCGCTGAAGAACTCATGGGCAGCGTGCTCGCCGAGTACCCACGCAGCACCCTCGTCCTCGCCTCGAAGGCGGGATGGCCTGTGTCCGGGTGTCCCAATAGCCAGGGCCTCTCCCGCAAGCACCTGCGCGCCTCTCTGCAGGCCAGCCTTCAAAGGCTACGAACGGATTATCTGGATATCTACTTTGCTCACCGCCACGACCCGGATGTACCCCTCGAGGAGATTGTCACGACCATGAGCGCGTTCGTTGATCAGGGGCTTATCCTCTACTGGGGAACCAGCGAGTGGCCTGTCGCACGGCTGGCGGGTGCATGCGAGTTTGCCAGGGCGAATGGGCTGCATCCACCTATCTGCGAGCAGGTTGACTACTCGATCCTTTACAGGAAGCGGTGGGAAAACACCCTGGCGCCGGAGGCGGAGCCGCTCGGATTGGGCTTGATGGCCACGAGCCCGTTGGCGATGGGGGTGCTCACCGGGAAGTACGACGACGGGATCCCCCCCGGTAGCCGGTTGGCCCGGCATAAGGTGCTGAAGGAAGCTCTGCTGACGCCTCACAACCTCGCTCGTGTGCGGGAATTGGCGGCGGTCGCTGCCGAGCACGGAATGACCCGGGCTCAGCTCGCGCTAGCTTGGGTTTTGCGACGCAAGGAGCTTTCATGCGCCATCGTGGGAGCCACCGGGATAGGGCAGCTTCAGGAAAACCTTGGTGCGGCCGGGGTAGTGCTCGCACCCGAGGCCGTGGCACAGATCGAGCGGATTATAGGTGGCAAAAGCTCAACCGCGAGCACCACTTGACCACCTACTGTCCTTATCGGAGTTGGCGACGGTATGCACGCACGGGACAAACCTCTCCCGATCCTCCGAGCAACTACCCGCCGGGAACGCCTCGAGAGGGCCCGGCACATCGCAGATTGGATCCTGGGCCATTACTCGGACGCGGTTGTGGCCATCGGAATCTATGGGTCCACCGCACGGGGCTCCGACGAGCCCTACTCCGACCTGGAGATGTCGGTCCTCATGCGAAGCTCACCCACCCCCGGCAGGGACGAGCGCTACGTGCAAGGGCTCAAAATCAGCGTCGAATTCCACACCGTGGGGTCGGTCTACCGGCGCCTGCAGCGGGTAGACCTGACCTGGCCCTTGTGCGTAGACCAGTTTGTCTCGGTCTTATCCCTGTACGACCCGGAGGGGCACTGGCCCAAGCTAAAGCTGCTCGTTGATCAGCTGCCGTCCGGATCGTTCGTGCAAGCCATTCGCGAGGGGATCGTGGGGGAATTGTTGGAGAACTTCGCCAAGCTGGAGAATGCCCGAAAACGCGACGACGCCCCTGCAATGCGATGGATCGCCTGGAACCTCGCGTGGGATGTGGCCATGATCTCCGCCCTCATGAACCGGGCATACTTCACCTCTTGGTCGCGCACACCCGACGAGATCCTCCGACTGCCGTCGCTGCTGCCCGCGGTTAAGAGCCTCGTGGAGAAGTTCCGCAACGGCGATCTGCGCAGCGCCAAGGGGCTCCATCGTTGTTGCGAAGCCGCAGTGAGGGGGGTTGTGCAACATGTGGCAACCCTTGGCGTCCACGTCCAAGTCGAACCGTCCCTGGCAGGACCTCCCCGGGAGCAGATCGGGGGAGGTGGGCCCGGATCGAAACGATAAGCGTTGTGGAGGAGGAGGATGGCTAATAAGGACACCCGAACACTCGAGGAAAGGATAGAGGAACTACAGGCGGTGGTGACGAAGCTCTTCGTCCAAATGGATGCCCAGCGTATTGGAGGTCCGGGGAATGCCGGTGCTGCTGATGGCGGCGAGTTGCCGGACTTTGGCCCTTGGATGGACACGACATGTTGCTACGCCAGGGTCATCGCCCTTCGGACCGACCTCCAGGGTCGCTTCCAGTTTGCCACACTTAAACTGCTGCACGACTGCTCTGATGAGCGCCGACCTGCCTGGAGAGAGGGCGCCATCTTCGACCTGCGCAACCCGGCCTGGGAGGCTGAACTGAAGCGAGCCCAGAACTATGACCTGCTGGTTGGTGTAAGGGTTCTTCCGGACGGACGAGTCGTCGGGATCGAACTGGCACGCCCTAACAAGAAACCCCGGGCCTCGACGCCCGGCGTTTCCCAGTTGCGAGCGGAAAGGGCACCAAAAGTGGACAAGGAGGCTCCGTAACTTTAGAAGGTGGTGAAGTCCAGAGCTATGCCCCCAACGGCCCCAGTCCCACCCTTTGACCCCCTGTCGCCGGAGGTCCTTGCCGACCCCTATCCAGCGTACGCGCGCCTGCGTATGTCGGACCCTGTGCACTGGGGGATTCCCCACACGCGCGCCGGAGCGTGGTATGTATTCCGCCACGCCGACATCGCGAGCCTCCTCAGGGATCCGCGGTTGTCGCGACGACGACCGGCTACTGGGAGGGGAGTCCCCTCTGGAAGACCCATTTCCGAGCCATACCGTGGCTTTTTGCGGATGATGGCTCAACAGGTGGGATTTCAGAATACTGTTGGTCACGCTCGTCTGCGGGCGGTGATGGGGCCGCTTTTGTCTCCGCGTGCAGTCGCTGGTGTAGTCCCGCGAGTCGAGTGGGTCGCCCGCAAGCTGCTACAGGACATCGAGGACCAGCATTCCATGGATGTACTCAACGAGTATGCTCTTCCGCTGGTACTCAGGGTGTTGGCGGAATTGCAGGGCGTTCCGGAGAGTTCGTTCGAGGAGTTGCGCGCCTGGATCGGGGTGATCTCCAGTGTGAGCTCTTCCTCTCCCAAGGAAGAGCTTCTAAGAGCCAACCGGGCGGTGGCCGAGTATGGCCAGCTGGTAGAAGGACTCGCGGGGGAGGCTGGGGGGAGCCCCCAGGGAACCGTGCTGGCTGGCATGTTAGCTGCGCGGGAATTAGGACAGGTCAGCCAAACAGAATTCGTCGCGAACCTGCTGGCCTTGCTCGACGCTGGTACCCAGACCACCGCTGACTTCATTACGAACAGCGTGTTGGTACTCTTGAGCCACCAGGACCAGCTCAAGCTTCTCAGGGAGGACCCGCAGTTGCTGGGCTACGCAGTCCAGGAACTCTTGCGCTTCGAAAGCCCAGTGCAGATCGTTGGCCGCTGGGCAACTGAGAGCTTCGTTTTTCAGGGTAAAGGGATCGAGCGGGGCCAAGTCGTGTACCTAGTCCTGGGCTCGGCTAACCGTGATCCCAGCTGGGTGAGCGATCCGGACCGGCTTGACTTAAAAAGGAAGCTGGACCGTACAGCAGCCTTTGGCGGAGGAACCCACTATTGCCTAGGTGCCCCGCTAGCCCGCCTGATAGGGGGAAAAGCTCTAGAGATTCTTCTACAGTGGAAAGGCAGCTTGTCTTTGCAGACCAGCAGGCTTATATGGCGGCCCGCGTTCGGGTTTCGTGGGCTTACTGAGCTGAGGGTATCATGGTAATGGCAGCATGCGTATTTCAGAAGATTCGAGCCACACTTTTCGTCGGAAGCCGAGCCGGTGATTCAGTAACTCACCTTACGCGGCAAAGCTGAGAGACTGTCGTAAAAGTCCGCTATACTTGAAGGGTGGCTTCTACACGGAGATCTTACCCCAGCGACCTGTCGGACGCGGAGTGGGCCATCCTGGAGCCGTTGATCCCCGCCCCCAAGCCCGGTGGCCGACCCGCAAAGGTGCCGAGGAGGGAGATCGTCAGCGCCATACTTTACGTCCTGGAAAACGGCATCAAGTGGCGGGCCATGCCCCATGACTTACCCCACTGGTCTACGGTCTACCACTACTTCCGCAAGTGGCAGAAGGAGGGGGTCTGGGAGCGGGTGGCCCAGGCCCTGGTCCGGTGGGATCGGGAGCGAGAAGGAAGGCAGGCTTGCCCCAGCGCTCTTGTCATGGATAGTCAGTCCGTCAAGACCACGGAAAAAGGGGGCCCCGGGGACACGACGGGGCGAAGAAGGTCAAAGGGAGAAAGCGGCAGAACACGGGGGGCCGTCTCTTGAACGGAAGGGGTGTGGGGCGGCAGTCCCCGACCAGACCGCAGTTCGGTTGGTCGGGGAAGGATAGCCCCGCCAGGACAAAGTCCTGTATACTGTTTTTGTAGGTCGTCCCCGGAACGGGGATGCGCGTAAAGGGAGCCGCAGGCGAGTGTCCTACACACGTTTGAGCCTGTGAGGATGGTCGCGCGAAACTCCAACCAAAGTTGGTTGCGAGTAGTTCATGGCCTTTGTCCACCCGGCCAATGAGCACGACAAGTGGGGTGGGCAGGCGTTGCTTTTGGGGATGGACCTCTCCTTGTGGCCCCGGGTGCGCAAGCTCTTTGTGGACTGGGGCTACCGGGGTTTGCGGGAGGTGGCTAGGGGGCTGGGACTGGAGCTGGAGGTGGTGGCCCGTCCTTACGCGGGGGTGCGGGGGGTCTGGGTGCGGGAGGGGGAGGAGGTGCCGGAGATCCCGCGGGAGGGTGGGTTCAAGCCCCTGCCCAAGCGGTGGGTGGTGGAGCGGACCTTTGCCTGGATGGGGCGAAACCGACGGCTGGGGAAAGATTACGAGTACCCCCCTGAGGTAACGGAAGCCTGGATGTATTTAGGCATGATACGCTTGCTGGTGAAGCGGCTGGCCAGGGCCGCTTAAGCTGGAGGAGGGGACTTTTACAACAGTTTCTGAAATGGCATAGATTGAAAAGGTGAATCCCCAGCCCCTGGATTTGTACACCGATTACTTGTTGAGCAGCTTTGGAGCGGCGACGGCCACAGGATTGTCGCGGATGGTGGATGGAGCCATAAGCCACGACCAGATCACCCGCATGCTGGGGGGAGATTGACAAGGCTCGGTGCAGTTGTGGCGCAAGGTCAAAGCCACGGTGCGAAAGATACAGCGTGAGGAAGGGGTGCTGATTCTGGATGATAGCATTTTGGAGAAACCCTACACGGACGAGAACGATATAGTGGCCTGGCAATAGCAAAGAGCGGATGGTCAAGGGGATCAACTTTGTGAGCCTGTTGTATCACAGCCAGGGGCTGACCTTGCCGGTAGGCTACGTGCTGGTGGAGAAGACGGAAGTCTATGTAGATCAGAAAAGTGGCCAGCGCAAACGCCGCAGCCAGGTGAGCAAGAATGAACACGCCCGCTACCTGCTGCAAACCGCAGTGCATAACCAGATTCCCTTCCAGCACGTGCTCAACGACGTCTGGCTTGCCTCGGCGGCGAACATGCGATTTATCGTGCTGGACATGAAGAAGCACTTTGTGATGCCGCTCAAAAGCAATCGCAAGGTAGCGCCAGGTTATCGGCACCGCCGGTATGCGCTGTGCGCACCCCCTATGAGCCAAGAACAACAGCAAAGGGGTCAATGGACAGGAGTGGAGGGTCTGGACTACCAAGACCCCACCCCCCGGCAGGTATATCTGGAAGGGGTTCCCTTCCCCCTGCTGCGGGTTCGGCAAGTCTTCACCCACGAAGATGGGAGCCAGGGGGTGTTGTATTTGTGTAGCAGCGATACCACCCTGGACTTTGAACGGATGATCGAGCTCTATCAAAAACGATGGGAGATCGAGCGCTTTCATCAATCCATCCGACAAAACGCTGCCCTGGCCAAGTCGCCTACCAAGACCCTGACCACCCAGGCCAACCATTTCTTTGCGGCTATGTGGGCCTTTGTCAAGCTGGAACTCCTCTCCCACCAGACCCAAATCAACTACTTCGCCCTCAAGGCCAAGCTCTATCTGGTTGCCAGTCGGGCTGCTTTTCAGGAACTACAGCAGATCAAAGCTCAACTGACCGCGTAAGGTATACCTTCGTTTGCTACCGCATAGCCCCACCCCAGCCATTCTGAGGAGGACATGACTGCGAACCAGATTGTGGGCTAGGATGAGGAGGTTTATCCGGGCTACGAGGCCCCCGAAGCTCTTGCTCTCTACTTGGCGAAGCCGGAAAGACCTGACCAGGACGCCAAAGCGCACCTCTATCCAGTTTCTCCCCATCCACTCCCTCCACCTAGCGGAACCCCCGGTCCCCCAGGACCGGGCCCAAGCCCGAATCTTCCACCCGGCCCCGGGCCCAGATCTCCCCGGTGTTGCCCGGCAGGACGCCCCAGCGCACGGGGTATGAAAACCTATGCTGGGGTAGGAAGCAGGCGTGCGCCCGAGGATGTGCTAAAGCTGATGGGGAAGATTGCCCGGCGGCTGGCGGAGCGGGGCTGGGCGCTGCGAACGGGTGGGGCAGAAGGGGCTGACCGGGCGTTTGAGCGGGGGGCCCGTGCGGGCGGTGGAGCAGTTGAGGTGTTTCTGCCGTGGCCGGGATACAACGGCTACCGGGAAGGGGCGCTGAAAGCCCCGAGCCCGGAGGCGGTGCGGCTGGCGGCAGCATTGCATCCGGCCTGGGGGCGTCTGTCACCGGCGGTACAGCGGTTGATGGCCCGGAACTCCCACCAGATCTTGGGGCTCGACCTGAACGACCCGGTGGCCTTCGTCCTCTGCTGGACACCGGACGGGGCCGAGTCGGAGCAAGAATGCGGGCCGGAAACTGGTGGCACGGGGCAGGCGATCCGGCTGGCCTCGAGGTGGGGCGTGCCCGTGGTCAACCTCAAAAGAGAGGACGCGTTGGAGAAGATAGCTCGGCTGGTCAAGGGTTGAACCAGGGGGCGGCAGGAGCCGCCCCCCTCCGGTGGGCATGAAAACGCTAGCGATCACCATCGGGGTCTTCAGGAATCAGGTCTATGCCTACCGGCTGCGGCAGGATGAGGAGGGGCGGGTGCGGCTCGAGCTCGGCCTCAAGGGGAGCGAGCGGGTGTGGGAGTGGCGGCCCTGGAAGGAAGGGAACCTGGACGAGATGCGCATTCTCTACCAGACCCTCCAGAGCCACGACCGGGGGCGGTGGCTGAAGACGGAGTAGTGCTACGTGGGAGGGTTCTTGCCCGTGAGTAGCGAGGGGACAAGAACCGTACTGTATTGCCTCTCTGTGGTATCCTATTACCAGGAGGTAAAACCATGATCAGCACGGCTATATGGAGCAGTCGGATTCAGGCGGCTCTGGGGCGTGAGCCTCGGAGCGTACAGGAAGCCCTCGAGGGTTTGAGGGTGGTCCTCAAGGGGGACGGGGTGAGCAAGGAGGAGTTCTTCCAGGCCGCACGTAAGGGGGAGCGCTTCGAGCGTTTCTCGCGTGACGACAGGGTAGCCCTGATCACCTGGGCGGCCCTGAAGGAGGCCCTGAATAAGACCCGCCGCTCACTCGTCCAGGAGACTGCCTCCACCCTGGTCGTTCGCAAGGACGACTCGGTAAAGGAGGAGGTCAGGGGGGTCAAGCCCGTGGGTACGTGGAAAGGCCCGGATCGGGTCTACGACGTATACCTCTGGGACTTGAAGGACACCTTGCGCAAGGGTGTCCAGGTCAGGCACCCCCAGTACGGCAGCGGCTATGTCCAGGCCGTGGAGGGTCACACCACCACAGTCAGATTCGCCTGTGGAACCAAGAAACTCCACACCAGGGCGGTGAGGAGCATGGTCGTGCGCCGCGACTGGGAGGATCGCCGGGTAGCCGACGCGAAGGGCTGGCTCGAGCGCTTCCTGGCTTCCGCTGAGGAAGTCCGGGGGATGAGCCGCCTCGAGCGGGAAGAGGAACTCGCGGGCAACCCGCACTTCTCCGAGGGCCTCGTCTCACGCGAGACGGTGAGCCTGCTGGAGCGGGTAGGGTACCGGGTGGACCCCCATAGCCTGGAGGAACTGGCTTCGCTGGTGGATTCCCTCCCCACCAGGGAAGAGAAGTTCAAGGAGGGCGTCCTGGGGATCGCTATCCTCAGAACCCGTGACGGCAAGACCGTCGGCTTCCGCAAGCCGGGCTTGTGGGAGACGAAAGTCGCTCCCGATGCAGAGCAGGAAAGCTTTGCAACGCTCATCGAAGCGCAGGGGGCCTACGCGGTTCTGGCGGAGATGCTCCAGGAAGAGGGCTGGTCGGTGGGCGAGGTGCGTGGGCACCTGAGCAAGCTGGCCCGGGCTCTTTCATCGGCTGATGCGAAGCGGCTGTTTGGTCTCTTACAGGAAATCGCCGCCCTCCGCCGGTTGAAGGTGGAGTTGCATCGCGCCGGATTTTCCCCCGTTCGGGCCGTCGCTTACCGCGACTCGAGCGGGGAGGTGGTCTACACCGCGCCGGTTTACGGCTAAGGTAAGCGTCCTTCTCTGCCTCTCAGGGAATGTCCTTTTCTCTGAGGGGTTCTTTTTTTGGAGGTGGCGATGAAGGTTCTCTCTTATCCCAGGTTCCCCTACCCCAACTTCTGGCAGGGCCATGCCTGGTGCGATGTGGACGTGTACCGGCAGGGGCTGAACGTCCTGGTGGTGTTGCGCGACCAGGCCGACCACGGGGGCACCAGTGTGACCAACGCCCTCGAGATCGTGGCCCGGGAAGTGCGGGAACGGCTGCTGGCTCCGCAGGGGCTGGAGCGGATGACCACATACTGGATCGAGTGGAGCCGCACCGACGGGGTAGCCAGCACGGTAGTCTTCCGTCACCCGGAGCGGCTGGAAGGCCCGACCTGGCAGTACCTCTCCCCCGAGGAGTTCCAGAAAATCCTGGCGGCCTTTGAAGCCCCCGATCAGCTGGAAGCGTGGATTCGGGAGGGGTCGCTGGAACTCAAGGAGTGGGAGGACTTCGAGGGGCCGGAACTGCCCGGCGAGTGGTAGCGGTATATAGCAGAACAACCAGGGGGCGGCAGAAGCCGCCCCCCTTCTTTGGGCGAGGAGGCCAGCATGAAAGCCGACGCGCTCATGGAGAAGGTCAAGGGCTGGCTCGAAGAACTCGAGAGGGGGCTTCGGGAGGGGCACACCGGGGACTTCCTCTCCTTCCTGGAGGGGATGGGCCGCTTCCACCAGTACAGCGCCCGCAACGTGGTGCTGATCCAGATGCAGCGCCCCGGCGCCACGCTGGTGGCGGGGATCAAGCGCTGGAACGAACTGGGGCGGCGGGTGAAGAAGGGGGAGCGGGCCATCGCGATCCTGGCTCCCACCCTCAAGAAGGTGGAGGTTCTGGACGAGGGGACCGGCGAGGTGCGGGAAGAACGGCGGCTGGTGGGCTTCCACACCGCCTACGTCTTCGACATCGCTCAGACCGAGGGGAAGCCCCTCGAGTCCCCGCAGGACACGCCCGAAAGGGCGGAAGTTTACGGCCGGCTCTGCTCGAGGTGCCCGGTGCCGGTGGAGGAGCGGCTGACCGGCGGCGCGATGGGCTACACCAACGGCAAGCGGATCGTCATCTCCGCGATGCTCTCCCCCACCGCAAAAGCCGAGACCCTGCTGCACGAGTGGGCGCACACCCGGCTGCACTTCGACGGGGTGAAGCGCCCGGCGGAGGTGGAGGAGCTCGAGGCCGAGGCCACCGCCTACGCGGTGGGGCGGGGGCTGGGGCTCGAGGTGAAGGGCAGCCGCGACTACATCCTGCACTGGCAGGGCACAGTGGAAGACCTGGAACGTTCGCTCGAGCGGATCAGCCAGACCGCCAGGGAGATGCTGGTGGCCCTCGAGGGGGCCCGGCCAGCCCAGGCGGAAGCGGCCTAGAACCAGGGGGCGGGCAACCGCCCCCTGTCCTTCGTGCAGGAGGTAAACGTGAGCCACGTAGCCCGCTGGAAAAGAGAACAGGGAAGCGACCCCCTATCGGGCAGCCTGGGAGAAGCCCGGCCCCTCCCCTACCCCTCGGAACTCGAGGAGGGCAGCTGGGCCTTCCGCCACGGGGGGAGGGTCTGGTACTGCGCCCCCGAAGACCTGGAGCTCCTCCGGCCGTGGGAGGAGGGGGTGCGGGTGGGCGACCTCGAGGACGGGCGCTACCTGCTCGTGAGCGACTCGCAGGACCGCCGGGCGGTGCTGGAGAGCCTCGGCCTGGAGGAGGAAGCCTCGGAGTGGCCCCACCTCTTCGTGTGGGCGGGGGACGGGGAGTACGTGGAGGTGTGGGGCTGCCGCTTCGACGTCCCCCGGCTGGACGACCCCGCCGTGCCCCTCTTCCCCCCACAGGGACTCGAGACGCCCTCCGACGACCCGGACTGGCTCGAGGCCAAGGAGTGGGAGGACTTCGGGGGTCCCGATCTGCCCTCGGAGTGGTAGCAGAGGAGCACCAGGGGGCGGCAGGAGCCGCCCCCTAGGGAAGGGCAGGAGGTAGACCGGGAGAGAGAAGCCCAGCGTCGGTAAACCTCGACGCACTGGCCGGTAGGGCTGGCATCCCTGCCGGGCGACGCCCTCGCGATGCCGCCTGCCCTGGACTCCTTCCCACGGGAGCAACCGGGGTTGCAAGGCGGAGTGGGCTCGCGGGACGATCCCCTATCGGGACGGGCGTAGCCCGTACACCGAGGGGAATCTCGTCACCCCCAGGGTAGGGGGGCGGAGGTCCGCCCCCCGATGGGGTGGCGAGAACAGAAGAAAGCAGGGACCAGGGGGAGGCGGAAGCCTCCCCCTTTTTTTGGTTGAGGTGATCGCAATGGCGAAGAAGCAAAAGCTCAGGTTCGCAAGGGGCCACGAGTGGGGGATGGGTCGGCCCACCCAGACCCACGGCGACCAGAGGCACAAGCGGATGGGCACACGTGGGGCCCGGCTGCGGGCAGCGCTGAAGGAGGAGTAATGCAGGTGCAGCTTTCCGAGAAAGAGGCCAGGGCGCTGCTCGAGCTTTTGCAGGAACACCTGTACTACGGCTGGATCGAGGGGGAGGGCGAGTTCGGGGTGACCGCCAGCGGGCGGGTCTCCGAGGCCCTTCGGGAGCTCTACCGGCGGCTGCGGCAGGGTCAGGCCAAAGCAGCCTGATCTTGCCCCCCTGGAGGTGGGTATGAGCATAGACCTGGGGCAAGAGCGGGCGCGGGCGGTGCGGGCGCTGGAGGGGCTGCTGGGGCGCATCCAGGAGGCCGAGCGCGACCTCGAGCAGGCCCAGGCCCGGCTGGAGGGCCTGATCCCCATGCGGGTTGTCTGGAAGAAGAAGACCTGCGGCAAGGACAAATGCCGCTGCACTCGGGGAGCGCTGCACGGCCCCTACCCCTACCTGGTGGAGCACCGGGAGGGGAAGAAGCAGGAGCACTACCTCGGCAAGGGCTGGAGCCCACCGGAGGGGATGATCGCCCCGGAGCGTTTCCGGGTACTGATGGGGGAGTTCAGGGAGCGCCGGGCACAGCTGGATCGGTTGCTGGATCGTCTGGACCAGGCCATAGAGGTCATGCGGGGATGGTAGGTTTCTTGCCCCCTTATGCCGTATCCAGATGTTTCGAGGGGGCAAGAAAAATCCATCAGGAGCAAGGGCATGAAGGTCATCAAAGGCAACTTCCTCAGAGGGCTCTCCGACCCGGCGGGGGTGGTGGTGGCCTCCACCAACGGGGCCATCACCCCTGTCGGGCTGGTCATGGGGGCCGGGGCTGCGCTGGCACTGGCCGAAGAGTACCCCTGCTTGCGGCAAGCCCTGGCCCACCGGATCGAGCGGGAGGGGGTGCGGGCGGGGCGGTACTGGCGCTACGGCTTCGTGGCCGTGCGGCTGGAGGACCGCCTGTACGGGGCCTTCCAGACCAAGCTGGACTTCCGGCAGGGGGCCGACCTCGAGCTCATCGGCTACAGCGCGCGGCGGCTGGCGGCGTGGCTGGCCGAGCACCCCACCTTCAAAGTTCACCTGGCCTTCCCCGGCATTGGGTTGGGGGGGTTGGAGCCGGAGGCGGTGCTGGGGGCGCTTGCGCCCCTGGAGGGTTTTGGCGAGCGGGTCAGGCTGTACACGCTCTAGGAGGAGGTATGGGGTACACACACTACTGGCACGTAAAGGATATGCGGGCGGTAGGCGAGGCCCTGCCGTTGGTAGCCAACGACCTGAAGCAACTGCTAGCGAAGCTACCGCCCCTGGTTGGGCCGGACGGGACGGGGAAGCCCATCCTGGGGCCTGAAACGGTGGAGTTCAATGGGGTTGCACCCGATGATTACGAAACTTTCTGGCTGGACACCAACCCCAAGGACTACCTGGAAACAGAACAGGGCCTCTTCAACTGCTGCAAGACCCAGTACCGGCCCTACGACCTGGCGGTGCAGGCGGTGCTGGTGCTCCTGAAGTACCACAGCGAGTTCTTCAAAGCCGACTCGGTGACGCTCAGTTCAGACGGCAACCTGCTGGACTGGATCAAAGCGTGTCAGTTGGTAGAGGGCTTGGGCTATCCCGTTGACCCTATGTGGGCTTTGGGACGCGAGGTGTGGCAGGTCAAGACCCGAGCAGGGGCGGTTTTCTACGTCGAATGGCCCAAGCAGCCCGATAAAGACCCCGCCGAGTGGCTAGGGCAGATGCACCAGCACGGGATTATCCCGTTCGCACCACCGTTCAGCTTCCACGGCCCGCTCAAAGGCTACCCACCCGGCAAGCCCATCCAGGAAGGCTCGGGCATCTACACCACCAGGGGGCGTTAGCGCCCCCTTCCTTCTTCCGAGGTGCATATGCGAGAGATCAGCGTCCTCATCGGCGGTGCGGTGGCCCACTGCAAGGTGGTACGGGAGACGGGCAGGGTGGTCGCGTTAGGAACCCCGGCAGGGGTGGTCTGGCTGCCCCGCTGGGCCCTCATCCCCGAGGGGAGCTACTACCGGCTGTCCTGCCGCTACGCACTCAGCCCCGAGGAGTGGCGGCGGCTGGAGTCGGCGCAGTGGGTTTCGGGCTTCAGTATCTGAAATAGCCCAGTATTCCGATAGGTCATGGGTCCAGGGGGCGGCAGAAGCCGCCCCCTTTCCCCTTCCGAGGTGGGATATGCAAGAAGAAGTCTGCCCGGAGTGCGGTGGGGATGGCTACCTGATCCATGTGGGCGGCCCCGGCTACTACAGCGCCTCGTTCGGCAACTACCTGCCGAGCGAGCGGGTAGCGGAATGCCCGGTGTGCTTGGGCACCGGGGGTGTGGACCACGATGAAACTTTTGAGGAGGAAGCGGCATGAACGTGAGCGTGATGGAAGAGCTTGAACGGCATCTGGAGGAACTGGCCGGGGCCCAGATCGAACGCAACCGTGCTAAGGAGGCGCTGGAACTCGCCCGGGCCCGGGCGCTGCTCTCGGGAGCCATCGGTGGTAAAAACGCTGAGGAGCGCGAAGCCCAGGCCCGCAGCACCCTGCAGGAGGCGTACCGGGCCCTCGAGGCTGCTGAAGAACGACTGATCTGGGCCAGGGCCCGAGCCGAAACCGCCAGGGCGCGGTTTGAACTGGCAAAGGAGGGGAAGCTAAGCCTGGCGGAAGAGAAGGCCCGGCTCGAGGCCCGCCTGCTGGAGGTCGAGGAAGTCCTTTCCATCGAGCGGGCCGAGATGAGGGAGGTCGAGCTAACCCGGCAGTTCCTTGAGGAGTACGAGAACCAGGACGAACGGGGCAGATAGAGGCCAGGGGGCGGCGGGTGCCGCCCCAGCTCTTTTGGTGAAAGGAGGAGGGCGTGAACAAAATAGAGAGGATCACAGGCTTTATCAACCGGTTGGAGCGGGCCGAGGCCCTCCTGCTGGAGGGTCGGATTCACCGGGTGGAGGGGCTGCCCCAGGTGTACGTGGTGCGGGGGAGCGAGCATTACCTGGTGGACCTCGAGGCCGGCACCTGCACCTGCCCGGACGCGGGCAAGGGGAACACCTGCAAGCACCTGCTGGCGGCGGTGCTGCTGGAGCGGGCCGAGCACAAGGCCCGAAAAGAAGTCCAGGCCAAAGCCGCCTGAAGGAGGAGCTATGTGGATCCAACACAAGGACCGGCTGTACAACACCGACCAGCTGAGCAGGATCGAGCAGAAAGGGGACGCGCTGTACTTCTACTACGGGGAGCGCTACTACACCACGTTCCTGGATACCCCGGAAAAAGCGCGGGAGGCTTTCTCGTGCATCGTTGCCCGTTTGGGGGGTAAGGAGGAGGTGCTGAGGCTCGAGGACCTCGGGTCCGGGGGCTGAAAGGGGGGGCGGCAGGAGCCGCCCCGCTTTTTTTCGAGGTGATTGAAATGCGTGAAGAACTCTGTCCAGACTGTCAGGGCAACGGCTACGTCGAGTACATCGCAGGAAGCTACTTCAGCGCTTTGTAGTGCTTCACCTAAACGATACCAGTTTCCTGAGCTGACCGGATAACCTCCAGTGGGGTCTTGTAATCCAACGCCTGGTGCGGACGCCGGGTGTTGTAATCCTCGCGGAAGCTTTCCAGCACTCTATTTAGCTCATCCAGACTCTCCACCTCCTCGTACTGTAAGTATTCCTCCTTGAGGGTGCGGTGAAAGCGTTCTACTCGACCCATGCCCTGGGGCTTACCTACCGCAGATAAGGTTTGACCACAGCAGCTAGCCTCCAGAAACTCGGTGAAGGCGTTGGCCTTGAAAGCTGTGCCCTGGTCGCTCTTGACCTCGATGCCTTGAGTGGGGAGCTTGAGCTGCTCAGCCTGAAGAATGGCTTGGCTCAGGGCATTGCTCGCCGCCTGGGCATCTTCGGTCAGGGTGGCTACTGCCGCCAGGCAGTAGCGGCTCTGATACTCGATCACGTTGCAAAGCCTGGCTTTACCCCACCTGGTAAAGTCCAAACCCACGGTCAAACCCATACGCTCGGGTCGTGGGGGTGGGCTGTAGCGGTAACCCCTGCGTCTAGGGCTTTGTTGCAGCTGCCCAAAGCGCTTCATCAGGCGATAGACCGTGCTGGGGCTGGCCGAGATGCCCTCCCGGGCCAACAAGGCCCACACTCGGCGGTAGCCATAGCGGGGATGTTGTTCGGCGTAGTTACTCACCTCCTGGACGATCTGTTGCTGCGCTGGGCAAGAACGGGCCTGGCTACCCTGTTTTCGGCGGTAGTAGGTGGCCTTGGCTATCCCAGCCAGTTTCAAGAAACGATTCACCCCCAATCCCAACTCTCCTCGCACTTGCTCCATCCGCTCGAAGCTCAGGCTGCCCTCACTCAAAGACCCTTGAGTTTTTTTTGGATCTCCAGCTTCAGCACCGTTTCGGCCAGGGCCTCCTTGAGCTGGCGGTTCTCCGTCTCCAGGGCAGTCAACCCCTCATCTTTGCGCCCTGCCAGACCGGCTTTACCTCCTTCCAGAAAGCGTTCCTTCCACTTGTTGAGGCTGTTCTCGGTGGTGCCATACCTGCGGCACAACTCAGCCGCGCTAGCCTCACCCCGCAGCAAGCTCAACACGATGGTTACCTTTTCTTCCACGCTGCGTTCCTTTGGCTTGAGCTTTCCCATACTTCACCTCGGCTTGCCACCATCTTAGGTGGTCTCGCTTTTGTGAAGCACTACACTTCTTTCGGCAACTACCTGCCCCGCGAGCGGATAGCGCGGTGCAGGGTGTGCGGCGGTAGCGGATATGTGGCAGAGCGAGGGGAGGTGTGCGATGAAGGCGAAGCGGTTTTTGAAGAAGGTGGGTCGGCTTGAGCTTTCCTACCTGCCCGAAGCCCCGGATCACGGCCTGAGCGAACTGGCGGTGGTGCTGCCCGATAGCCGCCGCTACGTGGTGGTGGCGGTAGGGGAGCAGGCCGAGAGCCTGTTTGCCTGCCCGGACGAAGACCGGCTGCGGGCCCTGGCTGAGAAGGGGGCCTGACGCCCCAACCCGGGGGCGGCAAAAGCCGCCCCGCTTCTTTGAGCGAAAGGAGGAAGCAACATGAACCCATTGGAAATCCTGACGGCACCCCTGACCAGCGATGAGATCGAGTGGAAGGTCATCGCCAGCAAGAACGGCCAGACCACCCTGGCCCCCTACATCGACGCGAGGGCGGTCATGACCCGCCTGGACCGGGCCTTTGGGGCCTTCGGCTGGAGCGTGCGCTACACCCCGGCCCAGGTAGGGTCCGAGCACGGGGTCATCGCCAGCATCGCCATCCGTAACCCCGAGACCGGGGAGTGGGTGGAGAAGCAGGACGGGAGCGGGGCCAGCGACATGGAGCCCTTCAAGGGGGGGATCAGCGGGGCTTTGAAAAGAGCCGCCACCGCCTGGGGGATCGGGCGGGAGCTCTACACCTACCCCCGGGTGATCGTGGAGGGGGAGCACCGCTTCATCCCCTTCAAGGTGCTGGACCGGCTGAAGGGGCTGCCCAGGGCCGTTGCGGAGGGTAAGCCTCTACCGGAGGTCATCCGGCTCAACGCGGAGGGGGAGAGTGTGCGGAAGGGGGGTGGGTAGAGGGCACCCTACCCCTTCATGCCCTGCTTTGGTATCCCCTGATACCGCCATTACCGGGTACCGTCCAACCGCCCTTATTCGTCCTAAACTTCTGGTCGTGATGCCAGAACCAATCGCTATTCAGTAGCTGAGTTTTAGGTGGAAGATAAGGTTATTCTGGGTACAGATGCTATGAAGGTCATCGATCTTTTTTGTGGCATGGGTGGCCTGGCGCTGGGATTCGCCAGAAACGGCTTTGAGGTCACCGGTTATGACAGCTACCGCCGGGTAGGAGAGATCCTGGAACTCAACGCCATCGGCAAAGCGGAAGTGAAAGATCTTTCCCTTCAGGGGCAGGTTTCCCGTCCCTTATCAGTTGAGCCACTGGTGGTCACGGGAGGGCCACCCTGTCGGCCCTGGAGTAACGTTAACCGGCGACCGGATCGTTACCGGCAAGCTCACAGAGACTATGCATTGCTCGAAAGCTACTTCCGCTACGTAAGGAAGCTGCAGCCAGAGGCTTTTTTGATGGAGAATGTCCTCCCCGTCAGCACCGACGCCACCTTCCTGCGCTGGAAAAACTCACTGGCGAGACTGTACTGGATTGAATCCGGGCCGATCCGTTACTCCGACTTCGGGGCCGCTACTTCCCGCCAACGGTTCTTCGTGGTGGGCTTTCGCCGGGGGCGGCGGGTAAACCTCGCAAAGGAGTTCTTTGAGCGACTCGATAACCACCGGGCTCCCGCCCAGACGGTAGCCCAGGCCCTGGAATACCTGCTGCCGCTGGGCTATGGAGAAATGGCTGACCACCACTGGCCGAACTTCAGAACCATCAACAACTACCTCGACAAATACTCGGAGAATCGCTTTGGCTGGTACAGGCTGGACCCCGATCGCCCCGCTCCCTCATTTGGCAGCGTGATGAAGACCTATATCCTCCATCCCTACGCCGGGAATGGCCACGGGATACCTCAGAGGGTCATCTCGGTTAGAGAGGCCATGTCGATCATGGGTTTTGACAAAGAATTCCGCTTCCCTGAACCCATGGGTATGAAGCATCGCTATCAGATGGTGGCGGACGCCGTGAGCCCTGTGTTCTCCAGCGTGGCAGCCAGGGTCATGCGGGAACTCCTGTATGAACTCTAGCAGCACCATCCATCAGCTTCGGGAGACCCTTATTGAATGGGGTCGCGACAACCTGAGGGTCTATCCCTGGAGGGAGACCCGGGAACCCTACCACATACTGCTCGCTGAGGTGCTGCTCCACCGCACACGAGCTGACCAGGTGGTGCCGATCTACCACAGGGTTCTGGAGCGCTACCCTACCGTCCACGCCCTGGCCGCAGCCCAGCTTGAAGACCTGGCTGACCTGCTCCGGTCACTGGGTCTGCACTGGCGGGTACCCCTACTACTTGAGATGGCACGGGAAGTGGTAAGTCGTTTTGGCGGTGACATTCCCGCCAGCGTGGAAATGCTCAGGACACTGCCCGGGATCGGCCTGTACATTGCTGCCGCAACGTCCTGTTTCGCCTTTGATCGGCCCGAGCCAATCCTGGATACCAACACCGTACGCGTGCTTGGCAGGCTTTTCCGGCTGGATGTTCAGGAGTCTTCACGCAAAAGCAGAAAATTTCGCACAATAATGGCAGAGCTGCTGGACAGAGACCGACCGAGGCTATTCAACCTCGCCCTGCTCGACCTTGCGGCTCTTATCTGCACCCCCGCCATGCCTGCGTGTCATCGATGCCCGCTGCAATCCATCTGTCTTTATGGGAGCCAGTATGCCACTGCGAAGTGAACTTGTATCGGAAGTTGTGTGTGATCTTCTCGGCCCCAGGAAAGGGGTGAGGGAAACCCTGGACGAAAGTCCGCTGGGCGAGTACATCACTGGCGTTTTGCAACCTGCAGACCTCACTGCTCAGATTCGCGACCTGGACACCGAGGCGGAGACCCCTGAGGAAGATTCCGAAGCCGGTGAGGAGGATCGGGACGGTGACCTAGACTCTGTCGCCCCGGTCTTTTCACCGGCTCTTGATCCGAAGAGCCGTCCCTCGGTGCTTGGCCTCTCTTTTGAGGTGGCGGGGGCCCTGCCCCTCAAACTGAGTTTCTGCGTGACCTGGGCACGTTACTTCGAAATCAACCAGGGCGGCCGTCGTAACTGGAGCCGCCGGCCCCGTGTCTGGATCGCCGATTCGGTTGAGGTGAGCAACGGGTTAACGCTGTGGCTGGATGAATCCGGCCGCGCAAGCTCGGAAAGGCAGACGACAAGCGAGCTTTCGCTTCACCTTCGCCTCATCCGGGAGGGTGAGGGGGTAAGGATATGGCTGCAGCTCGTCAATCGCATACCGCCGGCCGACAAAGAAGTGCTTTCGGCAGCAGAGTGCATCTATCAACCCTCAGTACGGATACTGCTGGGGGAACGTATCCGCCTCATGCCCATGCGTTCGCAGGGGGAAGCAGAGGAGGGCAGGCTCGAATTTCTCTATCGAAACCGTCCGGCCTATGCACGCGGCCACCTGTGCTCCGCTATCTGGCGTGAGATAGACCCCGAGCGACCCTTCGGCAGTCCAGGCAGGAAAACCAGTTTTACCTGGCCTGATGGCGAACTTCTCGATGAGCATGACCGTGAGCGATTCCTGGCTCCGGATGTTCGTTCCGAGTTCATACCGATGTATGCTCTGCAGGCTCCGAGCTGGGAATGGGAGGAAAGGTACGGGCGGGCTCCGGAACTCGACGCCGCTGTGCTCTCACGCTCGTGCGAAGTCCAGCATCTGGTACCCATGCTCGAGCCCCTGGTGCACGGTTATGAGAAGTGGATTGATGAGTGTTCTGCCCGGGCTGTGGCATTCGAGGGACGGGATGCAACAGCCGCCCAGGAGCTTCTCGAAGAGGCGAAGCAGGTGCTGCACAGGATGAGGCGCGGCCTCGAGGTGCTGCGCAGCGATCCGGATGCCCGCCTGGCCTTCTGCTTTGCCAACCGGGTGATGTGGCAGCAGGCTTCCTGGAAACAGCCGGGTGGGGCTGGCACTTTGCGCTGGCGACCCTTCCAGCTCGGGTTCATGCTCTCGATCCTGGAGTCGGTGGTGAACCCTGGATCCGACGACAGAACCGTCTGTGATCTGCTGTGGGTTCCCACCGGAGGCGGGAAGACCGAGGCATATCTTGCCATGGCTGCGTTCACCATGGCTTATAGAAGGCGGCGTGCCCTGCGCCAGAATAGTGGAGGCCATTCGGGTGCGGGTACAGCCGTAATCTCGCGATATACCCTCAAGCTGCTTACCCTCCAGCAGTACCGCCGCGCCCTGGCGATGGTTACGGCCTGCGAGTTCCTGCGCGTCCAGGGACTCGAGAGGGGGCAGGCAGGGTGGAGACCGGAGGGTTGCACGGACACCTCGAACTTCATCTGGGGAACAGCACGCTTTTCCATCGGACTGTGGGTCGGCGGAGGACTGACCCCCAATCGACTTAACGATTTCCGTGACCAGCGCGGAGCGATCAGCATTTTGCGCGGGGAGTATGGTCAGGGGGAGCCAGCCCAGGTGCTCAACTGCCCTGCATGCGACGCGCTGCTTGCCCTTCCCAGACGGGGTCTTCCCGCCGGTAAACATCGAGTCCACCTTGTCCTCAGGCAGTCAAAGGACGAGGTGGACCAGCATCTGCCGCATATCCACAGGATGCGCGAGGCCAGCAGCCTGACATGCACCTCTACCGCCTTACCCTCGAACCACACTGTCCTTACTCTGGATTTCACCCTGACACGATCCCTTACCCAGGCAGCGTTTGATGCCTGGTGGAAGAACGGCCCGGGGCGGACACTTACTCTCTGCCCTCTCAGCGCCGCACGACCCGGGTACTTTGCCAGGACACGGCGCAACATCAAGTCAGGAGGCGCGGAGATCCCGGTGGATTTTGAGATCTGGTGCCCTGACCCTGACTGCCCCCTGGGCAGGACACTCTGGTGCGAGAGCGCCCCGGCTGATGACTCATACTTTCTTAAGTCCACAGGAATTGCACGCAAAGGACTGAATGGGGGATATCAGCACACACGTATCGGAACAGTCGAGGTCAGGCTCCCCCATTCCGGCGCTGGCAGACTCCGCCGGGTCATCCCCCCGTGGCAGGCCCGGGGCTCAACCCTGGCTGCTTCACGTGTTCCCATTCCTGCTCAGACCGTCGATGAGCAGCTGTACGCTCACCCTCCGTCTTTACTCATTGCAACCGTGGATAAGTTCGCCCGCCTGGCCTTTGAGCCCCGTGCAGCGCGTCTGTTCGGAAACGTGGGTTATTACCACCCCTGGGATGGTTACACACTGGACCGCGAAGAGTGCTCGGCCATGGCTGACCTCGGCACAGCCTGTCAGCCCCTCGACCCACCAGAGCTCATTCTTCAGGATGAACTCCATCTGCTGGAGGGACCCCTGGGCAGTATGGTCGGGCTGTATGAGATCGCTATTGATACCCTTGCCTGCAATCAGGGCTATCCTGCGAAATACATATCCTCATCGGCGACGGTGCGAGAGGCGGGCAGCCAGATCCAGGCTATATTCAACCGCAGGCTGGCGGTCTTTCCGCCTCGCGGACTCGAGGTGGATGACCGTTTCTTCCTGCGCACTGCCGAACCCCACCCACTCGATGAATCGCGGCCAGGTCAGCTGTTCGTTGGCCTTGCCGCACCCGGCACCGGTCCGCTCAAGCCGCTCTACAGGTTATGGTCGATTCTGCTCCAGGCAGCTCATGTGCGCTCTGGCGACCCGGACTTCGACTACTTCAAAACGCTGGCAGGCTATTTCAATGCGGTACGGGAGCTCGCAGGCGTGCGTGCCCTCACCCGCCAGGATATCAAGCTGCATCTGCAGACCCTGGCGGACAGACGGGGAGAAAGTCCCCGACCGTTCGATGAGGATGGCATCCTTGAGCTTTCAAGCCGTGAAGATTCCACTGACCTGCCAGCGATTCTGGAGCGTCTGAGCAGAAGTGGTTCTGAGTCACCGGATGCCCTGCTGGCCACCTCCATGTTCGGAACGGGTGTGGATGTTTCACGGCTCTCCCTGATGGTGGTGCATGGACAGCCGAAGACAACATCCTCCTATATCCAGGCTGCCGGACGTGTTGGTCGCGCCCGTGCAGCCCTGGTGCTGACGTTTTTGCGAGCCAGTCGGCCTCGCGACCTGAGCCACTACGAATTTTTCTGTGGTTATCACCGACAGATCTATCGGCACGTTGAACCGGTGACCGTCATGCCCTTCTCTCCGGGGGCTCTGGATCTTGCGGTGGGGCCGGTTATGGTGGCGCTGCTGATCAACAGGCGCCAGACCAGCGCTCGCTGGAAAAACAACCCGGGGTACATAAAATCTTCCGATCCACTGGTTCGTGCTGACATCTCCGATCCCCCGCGAATTATCGAAGCGCGTGGACAGACCCAGCCAGAACTGCGGAGGCCGCTGCCGGGAGATGCGCAGTTATTTGCAGCTTCAGAACTCGATCGCTGGAGGATGATCGCCCGCAGCCAGGATGGATTGAAGTACTGGGAGTACTCGCCCTATGATCCACCCAGACATCCAGTGGTCCTTGGGGATCCTGCACACCAGGGAGCCGGACTGCCAGTGGTCTATGAAAATGCCCCGCAATCCCTCCGGGAAGTTGAGGAAACCATCAGCATTGATACGGGAGGAGACAGCTGATGCCCAGATATCAGGAGGTACGCCTTTCACAGCTCATTCTGCAGCTCGGGCCCGGAGCCATTGTGGAAACCACAGGGGGCCCGCGGCTGGTGCCCCTTGCTCAGCACGGACTCTTCCCTCAAGGTGTGGACCCGGATAGATTTGCCCTGGACACGCCACATCTAAAGACCATTCTGGGTGACCGCCGTGTTTTTCGGGTGCCTTCAAATGCGATGCTGGGCCGTCCAGCGCACAGGCCCCTCTATCGAACCAGGGCTTTCCCGGTGTGGAAGCTCTGCGTGAAGCACTCCATTCTTTATCCCCGAGCCTGCCCTGATTGTGAGAAATCCGGTGAACAATCACGTCGCATCGAGGCCATCCGTTTCGTGATGGCCTGCCCTGAAGGACACCTTGATGAGGTGAACTGGAATCTCCTGGTCCATTCGAAGAAACCATGCACGGAGGAGGCTGCACCGGAGTACTTCCTGTGGCGCAACCAGGGAAGCAGCCTGAGCGCCACGCTGATCAGGTGCCCGCGCTGTCACCAGCAGATCAGCCTCGGGGAGGCGTACAACCGTCCTTGGCCGTGTTCAGGCCGCTATCCAGAGCGCGAGCAGCTCGATAGTGGTCCTCAGAGGAGTGGCTGCAGCCAGCGGGCCTGGATCATTCAGCGACAGGCCACAAGCCTTCGTATTCCAGAACTGCTCACCTTCATCACCGTACCGCCACTGGAGACCCGGCTGCACCAGCTCCTGGGCCGGCCGAGAGTGAGGGAAAGCCTGGAGAGCGCCCTCGCGATGCTGGGACGGCTGAATCGATCACAGCAGCGTTTAGAAGACCCTGCAGAACAGGAATTCCAGCAGTGGCTCGGAAGTGCCTGCCCGAAAGGGCCGGGTGGGCTGCGGGATGACGAAATTGAATACATACAGCAGCAGGACTTCGGGGCCATCAGGTCTGCCGTCCGCGATCTCCTCACCCATCATCCCGCTCCCGACATGCAACGAATACTTCTGGACGAGTTTCGCGCCTTTCGGGTCGGGGCTGTGCAGGGAGTGCCTCCGAAAGTGACGACAGGTCCGACAGGACCGAAGCCCGTATCACTGCTGGAAATCAATCCGGCACGGGTAAGGGTGGTTCCGGGCGCCCGGGGCAGCATACGGTTCAGGGTGGCTCCCGTCGAGAAGCTTCACTCGGTAACTGTTCAGATCGGATACAGGAGGGCTGTTGGTCCGGCTCTTGAAGGCATACCCGGGAAGTTCGTCCCCATCGATTCCAGCTTCGAAGGGCAGACCTGGCTTCCAGGGTATAAGGCAATGGGAGAGGGCATCTTCCTGACTGCTGACGGGGACGGATGGCACCCTCCTCTCCGGGGGGCCTCTGCAGGAAAATGGCAGGAGGGCTTTGAGGAAGCGGGGCGGTTACCTGACCTGGCCGGCATTCATCCGGGAAACCATGGACGCAACGCATTGCATCCGGTCTTCGTCTGGTGGCACACGCTTTCCCACCTGCTTGTGCGAGCATTATCGGTGGAATCTGGATACAGCCTTGCATCCATCCGTGAGCGTATCTACCTTGAGGTAAATGAGGCGACCGGTCAGGCATGCGGCGGCATCCTTCTATACACATCAGGATATGGTTCAGACGGAACTCTCGGTGGATTGATCGCCCTTGTACCCAGATTTGAGCATATTCTGGCCTCGGCAATATCAATGGGGGAAACCTGCTCAGCGGATCCGCTATGTCGTGAGCACCACTTCATTCTGGGTAAGCACTCCGGCGCTGCCTGTTATGCCTGCTCGCTCATCTCTGAAACAAGTTGCGAACAGCGGAATCTATGGCTGGATCGCAACGTTCTTCTTGATAACCTACCCTGAGGCCTGAGATGCCACTCAAAGCCATCCTCGCCACTGGTGACCGTCTTGTAGGCGCGGGAGTACGTTCCTTCGAGCCGGTCATTGAGGAACTGATCGGGGCCGCCAGGTCAGAGATTCAGATTGCCGCTTACAGTTTCGACCCGTCATTTGTGCGGATTCTGGAGAATCTTGTCCACATAGGAAGAACAGGTGTCGGGATAACCATCATAACCCGCGCAATCTCAGCTCAGCATTCAAAAGTGCAGACAGCCTTGAAGAGGCTGTCTGAAGATCAAAGGGTGTTCGAATTCCCTGACTCCCCCACTGGCTGCTTGCATATGAAGGTGCTGGTGGTTGACCGTGATAACGCCATAGTTGGCTCGGCCAACTTTACTATGGGTGGTCTCGTGTCGAATCACGAGCTGGGTGTGTGGCTGACAGGACCAGAAGCATGGCAGATTGGCGCCCTTCTTGATCGACTGATTGCTTGATAGCACACAAGGTATAGCCCCTTAGTAGAAGCTTTCGGTCACGTGTACCTGGAAGGGTGTCATCCCTCTATGACTCTCCTGTCGTTCACCTCTTCGTGAACACCCGCCGGTAGCTCTCCCCCACGCTCGCCAAGGAACTCTCGGCGTAGATCTGGGTGGTCTTGGGGTCCTGGTGCCCCAGGAACTTCTGGAGCTGCTCGAGGGGCATCCCCCGGTCGAGGAGGATCTGCGCCACCGAGTGCCTGAGCAGGTGCGGGTAGACCCGCCGCTCGAGGCCCGCCTCCTTCGCGGCGGCCTGGATGAGCTTCTGGATGGCCCGGGGGGAGTAGCGCTGGTGGCGGTTGGACTCGAAGAGGTAGCCCCGGGTACGCCCCGCCAGGTGGACCCGAAGCTCCTGGGCCAGGGCGGGCAGGATCGGGACGTAGCGCACTGAGTCCTTTTTGGCCTTGTGGACGTAGAGGTGGGGGGCCTCCCCGTCGAGGTGGAGGTCCTGGGCCCGGAGAAAGACGAACTCGCTGACCCGGCACCCGGTGTAGAAGAGCGTCTTCAGCATCAGGCCGTAGACCGGCCTCCTGGCGTTCAGGCGATACGCCGCTTCCAGCAGACGGCTCACCGCTTCGGGGGAGAGCCGCTCCACCACCCGGCGGCGCTGCGCAGGCGGGGCGAGGTCCAGCATCCGGCGCACCCGCTCGACCACATACTTGCTCTGGTCATAGTCCAGGTGGGCCTTGCGCCAGAGCTTGGCGGTCTCCCGGATCACCGCTTCAAGTTCAGAGTTCGCTTTCGTTTTCTTACCGCGCACTTCGACCAGCTTGAGGGGGGTTGCGCTCTCCATGACCCCCTCAGTCTAGCCGGAAAAGTTCGCTGTATGTAGATTGTGCGAACTTACCCTACGTGACGGCTCCTCACGGCTTCGCGGTTCTTATCGACCTTGCCCTGCCCATCCCCGCAGACCCCGTCCAGGCCAAGCGGCGTAGTTCCGCGGCGATGGCTGGGTAGACCTTGTCGCCGTATCGGCAGGCGTATGGCAATGCTTCTAGTTCTGCCTTGTTGGGGCGGATGTCCCAGGTGTTCGTTGGGAGTTTCACCCCTCGAACTATCCGATGGAACCCTACTCCACACTTCAAGGTGCATGGGGAACGTTGTCCCCAAGGGGATTTTGCCGCACATCCGCCACCCACCATGTTATGTCCAACTCAAATGTACGCCCGTTGGGCGTGACCCGGACTGAAGTTCCGGGGGATTATAGCCCCCCACCCCCCTTTCTCTAAGAGGGGAGTATAGTAGACGGGGGCAAAACAAAGAGAGTAAGCAAGACAGGGACGTGATTATGCGCCCTTCCCAATATTTGACCAAGGTTTGGTATACATAGCTCCGACCTCACTCATGTTTCTCACTTGAAAAACTATATAAACTCCGTTTGTACCAAAAGTAAACCGGCGTTTCATATACGAAAAGGTAGCCTTCATGCCAAACCAGCCCTTGACACCTGCAATCCACGTAGCGGTTCGCATTCTGGATGTTCTGGCCGACTCGAGCCAGCCCCTCACCCTCTCTGAGATTAGCCGACGGGCTGAAGTACCCAAAGCTTCGGTCTATCGTGCGCTTAACTCTTTGTGTGCTGAGCGGCTGGTAGAGATGGAGAGTGGAGTGTACCGATTAGGGCCTAGAGTGCTCGAGTTCAGTGCAGCGTATTCTCGCCAGCTTGACATAGTACAGATCTTTCAGCGGGTGGCCGTTAATATTGTGCAGGAGATTGATGAGACTGTACAGATGGCCCAACTTGAGGGCAAAGAAGTAATCTTCATCGCCAAAGCTGACTGCACCAAACTGATTCGCCCGGCCACCTTTGTAGGGCGACGGGTTCCCGCTCACGCCACTGCAGTGGGGAAGGTTCTGCTCTCGGAATTGCCGGAATCTCGGTTCTTCCAGCTCTACGGTGAAGAGCAACTGCCTGCTCTAACGCCCTACACCATCACCTCCCGCCATGAACTTCGCAAGGAACTCTTACGGGTACGCGAACGGGGCTATGCCGCCACCCGGCAGGAGGGGACTCGCAATCTTTGTTGTGTGAGCGCGCCAATCCGAGACGGCTCGGGGAATGCTGTGGCTGCGTTGAGTGTGTGCATGGCCACCGAGGAGCCTGAACCCGAACGGCGTGAGCAGGCCCTGCGGTATCTGTTATGGGGTGCTAAGGAGATCTCTGCCCGGCTGGGCTGGAGCGAGCCCGCCCAAAGAGTCCTTGGAACAGTCACCAGTGGAGGAAAGCTATGAAGAGAGCTATACAGAAAGCCCTAGGGGTATTGGCCACAGTGGTGGCAATTGCGACGCTGGCCCAAGCCCAGAGCACTTCGGCCTACTGTGCCTCAGGAAAGCCCGTGAAGCTTGCCGGGATTACCTGGGAAAGCGGCCAGTTTACCACCGAGGTAGTGCGCTACATCCTCGAAAAGGGCTATGGTTGCAAGACCGAGGTAGTGCCGGGCAGTACGGCGGTGACTGAGACGGCGTTGGTCGCGGGCGACATTCAGATTTGGGGCGAGCAGTGGGAGGGAGTCAGCGCGATCGTCAACAAGGGAATCGCCGAGGGCAAGGTACGCCTGGTGGGGGATATTCTCGATGGCGGTACGGTGGAAGGCTGGTACGTGCCTGCTTATGTGGTCAAAGGCGACCCTAAGCGTAACATCAAGCCAATGGCCCCTGACTTAAAGAGCGTGACAGATCTGATCAAGTACAAATCCCTCTTCAAGGACGATGAGCGCCCTAACATGGGCCGTTTCTACAACTGTCCGGTGGGTTGGGCCTGTGAAAAGACCAACAACCAGAAACTCGTCGCCTACGGTCTGGATAAGGATTTTGTCAACTTTAAGCCAGGCAACGGTGCAGGTCTCGACGCTGCCATAGCGGGTGCTTATGAGAAGGGTCAACCCATCCTTTTCTATTACTGGGCCCCTACTGGCTTCATGGCACGCTATGACTTTGTTCGCCTTGAAGAGCCAAAATACAATGAGGCCTGCTATAAGACCCTTATCGATGAGAAAAATCCCAAGCCCTGCGGCTCTGCCACCCCATCTACCAACCTCAGGTTTGGAGTCTCCAACACTCTGCCCGCGAACGACGCGATCAATGCGCTGCTCACGAAGGTGCAGTTCCCGTTAGCTTTCTTCAACAAGGTGATCTCCGAGATCAGCGACGCTAAAAAGCCGGTTGCTCAAGTAGCCAGAGAGTTTCTGGTAGAGCAGCAGGCTATGTGGACCAAGTGGGTTCCGGCAGATGTGGCAGCCAAGGTGCAGGCTAGCCTGAAATAGCAACGCTAACCGCGGGTAGCCGATAGCCCTGGCTACCCGCAAAAGGTGAACATGTTCATCAACATCAGTTTTGCCCCGGTGGAGGCAGCCTTTCGCGAGTTCGTCCGGAGCTATGGCTTCATCTTCGATGCCATCAAGCACGTTCTGTTGCAAGGGTTCTTGGTGCCGCTAGAGAACCTTCTGCGCAGCGCGCCGCCCTGGCTGGTATTGCTGGTGGTGGGCCTGATCGCTTTCCACGCTACCCGCCGTTGGCTGCCCAGCCTCGCATTCGTGCTGTGCTTGTATTTAGTGGGTTGCTTCGGGTTATGGGACAAACTGATGTCGACCACAGCCTTGATGCTGGTATCGACAGCCATGTGCGTGGTGATAGGGATCCCGATAGGAATCCTGGTTGCGCGCAGCAATGGGTTGCGGGCGGTTACATTGCCGATACTCGACGTGATGCAGACTATGCCCAGCTTCGTCTATCTAATCCCCATGATCTTCCTTTGGGGCGTGGGTCAGGTCTCGGCTATTTTCGCCATTGTGGTCTATGCCCTGCCGCCCCTGATCCGACTCACTGACCTGGGGATACGGCAGGTCGATCGCGAGGTGGTAGAGGCCGCCACCTCTTTTGGGACTACTCCGCTGCAGCTATTGCTCAACGTACAACTGCCGCTAGCTCGACCCAGCATTATGGCTGGCATCAACCAGACTGTGATGATGGCGCTGGCTATGGTGGTCTTGGCCACCTTGATTGGAGCGCGGGGCCTGGGCGAGACGGTCAACCAAGGAATCGCCAATCTCGAGATCGGCACCGGGTTGCAAGGAGGAGTAGCGATCGTATTGTTGGCGATCGTTATCGACCGTATCACCCAAGCCTACGGGATGGACGCCCGGCAGCGCCGCCGCCTGCTGTACCGGGGTGGGGGCCTACCCAGCCTGGTCCGGCGCGCCAAGCCTGGGGAAGAAGCATGAACAAAGTCGAGGTCAAAGGCGTTTACAAGATCTTCGGAGCGCGGGAGAAGGAAGCGCTACGACTAGCCCAGCAGGGCTTAAGCAAGGAGGAGGTACTCCGGCGCACCGGGTGCACGGTAGGTCTTCAGAATGTGACCCTCTCCATTCCTGCGGGGCAGATCTTCGTGATTATGGGGCTTTCGGGATCAGGGAAGTCCACCCTGGTACGGCACTTCAATGGGCTGATTCGCCCCAGTGCAGGTGAGATTCTCATTGACGGGCAGGACATAACCAAACTCAACGCCCGGGGTTTGCAGGAGTTGCGACGGCACAAGGTCAGCATGGTCTTCCAGGGCTTCGGTCTACTGCCGCACAAGACTGCTCTGGAAAATGCCGCCTTCGCCCTCATCACCCGTGGCGAGAAGCGGGAGACTGCCCTGGCTGTGGGGTGGGAATGGCTTGAGCGAGTAGGCCTCGCAGGCTATGAACAAAAGTACCCCGACGAACTCTCGGGGGGGATGCGCCAACGGGTGGGGCTGGCCCGTGCTCTTGCCGCCAACACTGACATTGTGCTCATGGATGAGGCCTTCAGCGCACTGGATCCCCTTATCCGCAGCGATATGCAAGAGCAGCTATTGCAGCTACAAAAAGACCTGCACAAAACCATAATTTTTATCACCCACGACCTTGACGAAGCTTTGCGCCTTGGCAACCGCATCGCCATTCTCTACCATGGCCAGCTCGTGCAGGTGGGGAGTCCACAGGAGATTCTCATGAGCCCGGCCAACGACTATGTACGCCGCTTCGTAGAGAAGCGAGCTATCAACCTTGCGGCCACACCGCCCTAGAAGATCTGACTTAAAGATCTGAAAAAATCTTGTCGCCAACTTGGAACGATGTTTTACCGGTGAACCACTGTTATAGCAGCGAGTACTCAGGAGGAAGCCAACATGAGTGTAGTAATGCAGACCAACTGGCGCAGCCTGGCACAAAGTCTCCAGCCGCGCAACCAGGCCTTTATCGGCGGGAAATTCGTGGATGCCTTATCGGGCAGAACCTTTCCTACCTATAACCCGGCTACCGGCCAGCTCATCACTCAAATAGCCGCCTGTGATGCGGCAGATGTTGACAAAGCGGTTCAGGTTGCCCGAAGAGCTTTCGATTCGGGGATCTGGCGTGATCTCAAACCGACCGAGCGCAAGGCTATCTTGCTGCGCTGGTCCCAGCTCATCCGCGAACACCTGGAGGAACTCGCCCTGCTGGAAACCCTAGATACCGGCAAGCCTATTAAAGAAAGCGTCAGTGTGGATGTTCCCTCATGTGCCAGTGCCATCCAATGGTACGCCGAGTGTATCGACAAGCTTTACGACGAGGTGGCTCCCAATGGTCCCAGCAGCTTGGTGCTGGTCACCCGCGAGCCCATAGGAGTGGTGGCGGCGGTGGTGCCATGGAACTACCCGCTCATTATTAGCAGCTGGAAGATTGGCCCGGCGCTGGCAGCAGGTAACTCGCTCATCCTCAAACCTGCCGAGCAGTCCACGCTCTCCGCGCTCAAGCTAGCCGAGCTGGCGCAGCAGGCTGGCATCCCCGATGGGGTCTTTAACGTCGTACCTGGTCTGGGCCCCGAGGCGGGACAGGCTATTGGTCTGCACCCTGACATCGACGCGGTACTTTTTACCGGCTCTACTGAGGTTGGCAGGAAATTCCTGGAATATAGCGCTCGCTCCAACCTCAAGCGGGTAGGACTCGAGCTGGGGGGCAAGAGCCCGCACATCGTCACCAAGGATGCAGACCTCGAGAAGGCCGCTATGTATGTGGCCTATGCCATCTGGTACAACATGGGCCAGACCTGTAACGCAGGTTCGCGGCTTATCGTCCATCGCAGCATCAAGGACCAGCTCTTTGAGCTGATGCGGCCATGGGCCAGGCGTCTTTACCCTGGTGATCCTCTCGAGCCCACTACCGAACTCGGCGCTCTAATCAGCGCTGAACACTGTGACCGGGTGAAGTACTATATCGAACTCGGGCAGCAGGAAGGGGCCAGAGTTGCTTTCGGGGGTAGGCAGATCCTTCAAGAAACCGGGGGCTGGTTTCTCGAGCCCACTGTGCTCGAGAACGTGCATAACGACATGCGAGTAGCAAGAGAGGAGATCTTCGGGCCAGTACTGGTAGCCATTGAATACGACGAGTTAGAGGAGGCCGTTGCTATCGCCAATGATTCCGAGTACGGTCTGGCTGCGGCTGTTTGGTGCCGCGACATCACCCAGGCCCACCTGGTCGCCCGTCAATTGCGGGCCGGCACTGTCTGGATCAACGCATTCGACCACACCTCCATCAATGCCCCCTTTGGTGGCTACAAACAGTCCGGCCATGGGCGCGACAAGAGTCTACACGCTTTCGACAAGGTGACCGAGCTCAAAACCACCTGGGTGGAGCTGCACTGAGAAGCGAGGGCCAGAAGGCGCACTCCATGACGATGGGACTTGAGAGTGGTGAACAACCCCACCAGAGCAGCGATGGTAAGTAGCAAGCGACGCTGGATGCCAGAAGTGAGGGGCTAGATCAAACAAAAAGTTCGCATCTTCTGGGATCTATTCAAGCTAAGTGCAGACTATGTTTGGTTTGCCGGTTGCTAGGAGATTTTGAGTGATGACTGCGTACGAACTGGGAAGAGTACCGCGCATCTTGGTAGGCGGTGAGATGGTCAAGGGGTTGGGTACTTTAGTCAGAGGGCTGAGCGGTAAAAGTGTTGCCTTCGTGGTAGATGGAGCCGTGGCCAGGGGGGGGTACCTCGAGCACCTCCAGCGGGCTCTGGGCGGCATCCCCTCAGCCACCTATCTGGTACCGCCCGGCGAGCCTACCGTAAAAGTAGTCAACGAAGCAGCCACAATGGCCCGTGGTCTTACGGAGCCCGTAGTAATCGGGGTGGGGGGAGGTTCCACGCTTGATACGGCCAAGCAGGTTGGGGGAGTGATTGCTGCCCATTACCCTATCGAGCACTACCTGCTCTGCGCCAACCCCTGGGGCGGGCACAGACCGATCATCGCGATCCCTACTACCGCCGGTACCGGTTCCGAGGTAACCCGTACCTGCATCGTCAGTGATGCCGAGGGACGCAAGATGTGGACCTGGGGCGATGAACTTCTGCCCGACGTGGTGATTCTAGACCCGGCGGTCAGCGCTACCATGCCTGCTTGGGTCACCGCCTCGACGGGGCTAGACGCTTTGGTGCACGCCCTCGAGGCCGCCACTGGACAGCGAAGAAATCCTATCTCGAAAGGCATCGCGCTTCATGCGATCCGGCTGGTGATCAGGTATCTCCCCACTGCGGTGCGTGAACCCGGAAACTTGGTAGCCCGCCAGGGTATGCAGGAAGCTGCACTTTTAGCAGGCATGGCTATTGATAACTGTGGCACGGGCATCGCTCACAACATCGGTCATGCGCTCGGAACGCTCTATCACATCCCCCATGGCATCGCCGTCACCGTGGCGCTCGAGGCCGCTCTGCCCTGGAACCTTCAGGGCAATGCAGCAGTCTACACAGAGGTTGCTGGGTGCTTCGGGGTGAGGCCGGAAGACCTCCCTCGGGCCTTCCAAGGGCTGCTCGAGGCCAGCGGCTTCGCGACAGCACTCCAAGGGATACAAGTTGAGGCTATGAACGCCGATGACCTCGCCACCGCCATGCAGGCTCCTGAGAACCAGCCCATGCTCAAGAACAACGTGCAGGTAGCCGATCAGGTTGCGATACTGCAACTGGCGGAGAGAACTGTCAAAGTTTGGCAATCCCACCGGGGCTAATCATGGCCATCATCCGCATCGAGATCACCCACCATCAGCTCCCACTAAACCCGCCCTTCCCGGCCTCCTGGGACCCTCAGCCACGCACCAAGTTTCCGGTCACCCTGATTCGAGTTTTTGACGATTCAGGACACGTGGGGATCGGTTCTGGGGACGCCATGTATGGCTTTGCCGATTATCAGCGCTACTTTATCGGCCAAGACCCGTTAGACCTGGAGCGTCACCACGCAGTGCTCTCCAATATCGACTTTCATGCCGGGAGGCCCTGGCCAATGGACGTAGCCCTTTGGGATCTGGCTGGCAAGATCCGCGGCGAGCCGGTGTGGAAGATGGTGGGTGGGAGCTCCAATCGCATCCGCGCCTACGCCAGTAGTGGGGTGCACCGTCCGGTGGGCGAGATGGTGAAGCTGGCCAAACAGGTGCTCGAGCGGGGCTTTCCCGCTTTCAAGGTGCGATTCGGGCGGGAAAGCCTGGCAGAGGATCTGGCCGTAGTGGCCGCCATCCGCGACGCGGTGGGAAGCGATCTGGAAATCATGGTGGACTGCAACCAAGGCTGGCGGATGCCCTGGGATACCCAGTCGCCATGGAACCTGGAGAAGGCCCTGTATGTAGCGGAAAAACTTCAGGACGAGCGAGTTTATTGGATGGAAGAACCCCTCCACCGCGGCGACTACACAGGCTACAGTGAGCTTAGGAGGCGGGTTTCGATCCGTATCGCGGGGGGCGAAATGACCCGCGAGCCTTACGAGTTTCGTGAACTGCTAGAGCGCGACTGCCTCGACGTGTTCCAACCGGACGCAGTGTGCACGCTGGGTATCAGCGGGCTACGCAGTCTGGCCTATGCGGTGCATGCCGCTGGAAAAATCTTCACCCCTCACACCTGGGGCAATGGCATCGGATTGATGGCCAACCTGCACCTCACCGCAGGAACCGTGGGAGCACCTTTCATCGAGTTTCCCTATGACCCACCGGAGTGGAGTCTAGAGCGGCGCGATTACCCGCTCCAACATGTTATCGATGTGGACGAAGCAGGCTGGATAACCCTGGGGGAAGCACCAGGGCTGGGGCTCGAACTCAATGAGGAGCTGTTGGCGGCGACGGTCAGCAAGCAGGCTACTTTTGCCTGAGAAGCGAGGAGAAGCATGGATATGTACATCGGAGAATCCTTTGTTGGCAGCGGCCCCAATGCGGCCCACATCAACGTAGTGCTGGGACCAAGAAGCGGACCGGTAGGCACCGCCTGGGCCAATGCCCTGAGCAGCCCCAGCGCGGGGCACCTGCCCTACATGGTGGTGTTGCAGCCGGGGATTCCAGTTAAGCCCGCTACAGTGTTTGTCAATAAGGCTGCACTTTCGGGGGAGCGTCACGAAATGATGACCTGGGGTCCAGCCCAAGCTGGAGTGGCTAAGGGCATCCAGGAATGCCTGCTCGAGGGAGTCCTGCCCGCCGACGCCGAGGATGGATGGTGCGTGATCGCAGCGGTCTGGGTGGATCCTAAGGCAGACCAGGCCGACGAGGTGTTCGCCAATAACTACCGAGCTGCCAAGGACGCGGTGACCAACGCCCTGGCATTGCTACCGCGCTTGAGCGAGGTGCGCGAAGCGGTCCGCGACGTGCATAACCCCTTTTATACCCCAAAGGGCTATTAACCAACCAAGCCGCAGTGGGAGAACTATGGAATACGTGCGTTTTGGCAACACCGGCCTCAAAGTTTCCAGGCTATGCCTGGGCACCATGACTTTCGGCACTCCCCAATGGCGGCCCTGGGTACTGGATGAGGGGGCCTCAGCCCCTATCCTCAAAGCGGCCCTCGAACGGGGAATCAACTTCTTCGATATGGCGGATTTCTATTCGCTAGGCGTGGGGGAGGAGGTGGTGGGGCGCACCCTGCTTTCCCAGGTCCGCCGGGAGGAGGTGGTGCTGGCTTCCAAGGCTTACTACCCAATGGGCCCCGGTCCCAATCAACGGGGCCTCTCGCGCAAGCACCTTTTCCATGCCATTGATGCTTCCTTGAAGCGTATCGGTACCGATTATCTCGATCTTTACATCATTCATGCTTTCGACCCTGAGACTCCCATCGAGGAAACCCTGGAAACTCTTAACGATATCGTGCGCTCGGGGCGGGTGCGCTACATCGGAGCCAGCACCATGTACGCCTGGCAATTCGCCAAGATGGTTTACACCTCGAGGCTGCATGGCTGGAGCGAGTTTGTTTCGATGCAATGCCAGCTCAACGCGGCCTACCGTGAGGAAGAGCGTGAGATGATTCCTTTCTGCATCGATCAGGGTATTGCAGTGACCCCTTTCAGCCCGCTGGCCCGGGGCCTTCTGAGCGGCGACCTTGAGAGCTTGCGCAACCGTACGGACGGCTTTACCGCCGACATGTACGGTGACGAGACTTCATACAACATTGCCAAAGCCGTGGCTCGGGTCGCTGAGGGACGTGGGGTGAAGCCGGCTCAGGTGGCCTTGAGCTGGGTAGTCAACCGCCCAGGGGTAACCTCGACCTTGTTTGCCGTTGAGAGCATTGCCCAACTCGATGAGCAGATCGCCGCTCTAGAGCTCCGGCTAACTGCTGAGGAGCTATGGGAGATCGATCGCTGGTACACCCCCTGTGATGTCATCAACGATCACCACCCCCATCGCATCCCTCGCACCCCGCGATAGGAGAAAAAATGCTCAGGCAAACCTTCAACACCCAGGCGTTGATCGACGCGCAATGGATCACCCCAGGCCGGACCTTTGCGGTGCATAGCCCCTACTCGGGCGAGGTCATCGCTCAGGTGGCCGACTGCGGCGAGGCCGAGGCCCGGCGGGCCATCGAAGCTGCGGTTACGACCTTCGAGGCCTGGCGCCACACCACTGCCTACGAACGCGCGGCGCTGATGAGAAAGTGGCACGCCCTGATCCTGCGTGACGAGCAGACCCTGGCCCAGACCATCGCCATGGAGATGGGTAAACCGGTCAGCGAGGCGCTGGGCGAGGTGCGCTACGCGGCCAGTTTCATCGAGTGGTACGCTGAGGAGGCCAAGCGCATCTACGGCGAGACGGTGCCCAGCCAGTTCGCCCACAAGCGGCTTTTCGCCATCAAGCAGCCGGTGGGGCCGGTGTACGGGGTGACCCCCTGGAACTTTCCCGCTGCTATGGCTACCCGCAAGATCGGCCCGGCTTTTGCCGCAGGCTGCACCTTCATCCTCAAGCCCGCCGAGCAGTCCCCCCTCACCGCCCTCAAGCTGGCCGAGCTGTGGCTGGAGGCGGGTGGGCCGCCCGGAGTCTTGCAGGTGCTCCCCACCTCCGACCCGGTGGCCCTCACGCGGGTGATGATGGCCGACGAGCGCGTCCGCAAGATCACCTTCACCGGCTCGACCGAGGTGGGCAAGATCCTCGTGCGTCAGAGCGCCGACACCCTAAAACGCATCTCCATGGAACTCGGCGGGCACGCGCCTTACCTGGTCTTCGAGGACGCCGACCTCGAGCAGGCCGTCAAGGACGTGGTGGCCTGCAAGTTCCGCAACGCGGGCCAGACCTGCGTGTGCACCAACCGCGTCTACGTGCAGCAGAGCATCGCCGAGGCCTTCAGCCAGAAGCTGGCCCAGGCCGCCGCCGGGCTCAAGGTGGGCGACCCCCTCGACCCCAGTACCCAGATCGGGCCGCTGGTGGACCGGCAGGGCCTGGAGAAGGTCAAGGCCCACGTCGAGGACGCCAGGGCCAAGGGCGCTACCGTGCTGACGGGAGGGGAGACCATGGGCGGGTTGTTCTACGCTCCTACCGTGCTGGAGGGGGTTCGGGAAGACATGCGCATCATGAGCGAGGAAACCTTTGGCCCCGTAGCCCCGGTGATCACCTTCAAGACCGAGGAGGAAGCCATCCGGGCCGCCAACAACACTCCTTACGGCCTGGCAGCCTACCTCTGGACCAGGGATCTCAGCCGGGCCATCCGGGTAGCCGAGCGACTGGAGTACGGCATTATCGGGCTCAACGATGCAGTTCCTTCCACCGCCCAGGCCCCCTTCGGCGGGGTCAAGCACAGCGGCTTTGGCCGCGAGGGCGGGCACTGGGGGCTCGAGGAGTACCTGTATGTGAAGTATGTTTCAGCGGGACTGTAAGGGTTGCCAGTGCTGTGAGCCAGGAGCGAACAGTTTTGGTTTTCAACGCTTTCATCAACAAGCGTATCTAGCCTTGGTACATCCACGCTTCGCTTGCCTTAGGAAAGCTGCCCGAGCACTGGCGTGTAGTCACGCGATCGGGGCGCAAGTTTAACTCTCACGCAGTTCCTCGGCCACCCAATCCACTGGCAGGGAGCCATAAGAAAGCAACCGGTCATGGAAGGTTCGTGTCTCCCAGTTGAGTTCCTGTCTCAGTTGACGGATGGCCCGAGTGCCGAGCCAGTACATCAGCCGGGTAGCTGGATAGATGGAGTTACGAGTGGTCTCTGACCATACCCGGCCCCCGGCTATACCTACTGCCTCGCGGTAGAAGGTGCGCATCTCCTCGAGCCCCCACCTCCCCCGGTGCAGCCGAATATCCGCCACACACATCGCTGCGTTGCGCAGCTCAGCGTGTTTGAGCGCCAAGCGCTCAGCGGGGGTGTAAAAGCTCTCGACCTCGTTCATCAGATCCTGAACGTAGCAGGCCCAGCCTTCGATCATCGTCCCCCCCGAGAGCATGGCGACTCCCGAGGCGCAGTCGGTTCCCGCGAGCTGTCCCAATCGTACTTGAGAAGTCCTGGCTCGAGCATTTTGGGTGTGGTGCCCGACCGAGCCGTGGTGCACCACGTGGGTGATTTTAATGGTGGCGAGGTTTTGTTGACGCAGGTACGCTTCGATGTCATCGCCCGGTGGGAAGACCCAGTAGATGCTGCCCGATCCTGCCCGCTCCACAGGAGGTGATCGGTAAAAGAGAAAATACAGTTCTCCGACGATGCTTTTAGCCCACTCTGGTAAGTTTTTAAAGCTCAGACTATATTCCTTCGCGGGAGTCACTAGCCCTGCCGCGTCCGCCAGCTCGAGCGCCCTCAGGTTCCAGTGCTCATAGGTAGGGATCACATCCTCGAGCGCCGGATGGTCGTTCTCCAAGGCGGAGAGCTGTTCTCGCCAATTTCGGGAAGGGTCAAGCTGATCGCCCATCCTCGCGAGTTCGCGCCTATATTGCTCGAATCCCGCAAGGGCCAGTTCTTCAGCTTCGAGAGGGCCAAACGGCAACCCATGGACCTCGCGCATGAGGAACTCGAGGAATTCTTCGCCACAAGCCGGGTTGGTGTCGGGATGCCTCTCAAGACTGGCGAAGAACGAGCGGGCAGCTTGACTAGCGGTTTTCGACGGTACCTCGAGCTTCTCCGACCAGCACGGATGAAGCCGCAATCCTTCGTCTAAAAGCCGAACGAGTGCAGTGCACTCGAGCTTTGCCCGGCGTACCCAGTCGGTGGGAACGGCTCGGTTGGCTAACCATTGCTCGCCCAATTTCAGGAATCCAGGGAGAGTCTCGAGCCGTTGGCGCAAATCGTCAGGGTTGCGCGGCGGATCGCTAGGTAATAAGAGGGAAATCAGCCCAAAAGCAGCTTCCCCGGTGTACCAAGCGGGGTTATGGAAACGCGGGCGCACCTCAAGCTCGCGGATTGCCAAGCGCAGCTGGGCGCGAAGCATCCGGCCCTCCAAACGCTCCGTGCTGGAAGCTCCCGGAGGACAGCTTTCCGCCTCTCGCAGGAGTGCTTGCAAGGCGAAAAGCTCTCGCTCGATCACCCCGGCATCGGCAGGCGGCAACCGGTGGTCGTGACCGTCCAACCCCATGAAGGTCGCGTCTACCGGATGAAACTCGGCGTAGAGCTTGAGGAATTTCTCAACCAGAGCGAACAGGCTCAAGCGCGACTCTCCTCAGTTTCTGCGCTATAGGGCCTAGATTGCGGAAAATCTACCCAGCGTCGCTCGAAGTGGGCCTGGACAATAGCATCCACGGCCTCCTGGCTTTTGGCCCCATCGTAGAAGGTGCATTCTTCGGGTGTGTCGTCCAGAATCTCGTCCACGAAGTGCCGCACCAGGTTGCGGTAGTAGAGTTCGGGCCAGGGGGTGTGCAGGTCGGTTCCCGGCGGATAGGCTGAGGCGGGCAGCTCGACCCGCTTGAACTCCACGTCGTCAGGGGTGGCGAAATGCAGCGTTTCCGCAACCCCGAACTCGGTAACAAGCCGGGCTACCGCCGCTCCCTTGGAACCGTAAACCCGCAATTCCACGCCGGGATAGTTTCCTATCGCCACGTATGAAGTTTGCAGCATTCCCTGAGCTCCCGAGACAAACTCCGCGATGGCTACGGTGCCATCTTCAACTTCGATACGCTGGAGGCTATCGCCATAGCCCCGTACCACCCGCTCGGGTACGAAGTTACGCATCGTTGCGGCCACACTCTTGTACTCACCAGCGCACCATCGCACCAAGTCGAGCAGGTGCGAGCCATAGCCCACGATACTGCTGGGAATCAGCTGGTTCCAGTCGGCTCCTTCAGGGACTTGCCGCAGAGGGAAGTAGGGGTCAAGAAACTGCGAGTTCTGCTCGAGGCCGTGCACGTGAAAAATCTGCCCCAGTGTACCGTCGGCGATCCACCGCTGCACTTGCCGGATGGCAGGGGAATAGCGGAAGGTGAATCCAAGCTTGGTGCGTACACCTCGTTCCTGGGCAGCTTGGGCTACGGCAAAGGCATCCCTGGCGTTTCTAGCCAGGGGCTTCTCGCATAGCACGTGCTTTCCAGCCTCGATCACGGCATAGCTGAGCGGCAGATGGGTATCGGTAGGGGTGCATATATCCACCATCTCCACTTCGGGGTCGGCGATGAGTTGCTGGGCGTCGGTGTACACTCGCTCGATGCCGAAGCGCTCGGCCATCGCTTGCGCCCGCTCGGGCACGAGGTCGCAGATGGCGACCAGGTGGGCACGCTCGTAGGCTGCGTATCCTGGCAGGTGAGCTTTTTCGGCCCAGGCATGAGCGCCCAGCACGCCCACACCGAGTCTTCGTATGCTCATGGCAGTTCCTTTCCGATACCGCGTACGTACGCCTCGAGTTCGTCGTAGTTATGAAACCCTAGTTGCCGCTCGCCGCGCTCGATCTCGAAGATCATGTTCGCCAGTTTCTCCACCAGCTGCGTGTCCGCCCCGGCTTTTTTGCCGTACTCGATCAGCTTGCCGTTCATGGCCCCCACCTCGGAAGGTCGCTTGCGGTACACGATGTCCCACCAGATCCCCGAACCCTTCTTCTTGAACTCGTGCTGAGTGGGCTTCTGGTCTTTTTTGAGCAGCCAGATGGCGTGCTGAATGTTGGCAATGAGCTTCTGCGTGTCGTCAGGGGTTTGCGGTTTGTAGTTAGCGGGGTCGAAGAAGTCGAAAGCTTCCACCTTGATCCCGTTGGCCTCGGCAATTTCTAACGCCTCGCGTACCACCGCTCCGGCAATGCGGGCGTAGCGCTCCACCCCCAGGGTCTCGTGAATCGGGGCATCAGCTAGAGCGCTGAATACGACTTGTTGCGAGTAGACCTCCTTGGCCCAGATCTGCCCCCAGATGTTGGGCGAGAGTTGAACGTTGGTCAGGGACTCGAGCATCTTCGCCAACTCCAGGAGCCTCGGGGTGAACTCCGGCGTACTCATCTCCCCCAGCTGGATCGGCCCCTCGTGGACAAACTCGAGGTAGCCGGGATCCACCAAGGCCCCACCGTAGTTGGGAATCGAGCCCACCACCCGCTCCATCCCGCCTAGCCCGGCTCTATTCAAAATTGTCGCGATGAGCGGTTCATTGAAGCCGTTTTGGAAACTGACGATAAAGGTTTCGGGGGAAATCAGTGGCAGGATTTGCTGCAAGGCACCTTCGGTGTGCTGCGACTTTGTGGCGATCAGCACGGCCTCGAGCGGGCCATTTTTCCGTGTGTGCTCGGGCAGTTGGTCGGGGGTGAGAGCTCGAACCGGGACGGTCATCTCCCCGCGGATACCATCGATGAAGACTCCACGGGCATTCATAGCCTCTACATGTTCCTTCCATTGGTCTACCAGTACCACGTCATAACCTGCGCGGGTCATATACGCTCCCGCCAGGCCGCCGATTGCCCCGGAACCGATGATCGTGATTTTCACCTTAGCCTCCCTCGTGCCTACGAAGCTATAGTCTGGGGTCGAGCGCGTCGCGCAGCCCATCCCCTAAAAAGTTGACCGAGAGTACCGTGACCAGGATGAACAGCCCTGGAAAGGCCGCCAGCCAGGGAGCTGTCTCGAGCCAGTCGCTCGCTCCGTTGAGCAGGTTGCCCCAGGTAGGGGTAGGCGGTTGAACGCCAAGCCCGAAGAAGGAGAGGGCCGACTCGAGCAGGATGGCCCCACCTACCGCCAGTGTGGCACTCACCACGATGGGGCCCAGGGCGTTGGGCAGGATGTGGCGGAACATGATCCGAGCATTGCTGCTGCCCAAAGCCCGCGAAGCCTCCACGTACTCCCTCGCGCGCAGGCTCAGGAACTGGCTGCGCACCAACCGAGCGGTGCTCATCCAGCCTAGGCCCCCGATGATCAGCACTAATAGCCCCAGGCTGGGCCTCAAGAACCCCGAGAGTGCGATTACCAGCGGCAACACCGGGATCGAGAGTATCATGTCGGTGAAGCGCATCAGCACGGTGTCGACCCAGCCGCCGTAGAACCCGGCCAGCGCACCGATCAAAGTACCCAGCAAGGTCGCCACTAAGGCGCTGGAAAGCCCCACCAGGAGCGAGACCCTAGCCCCATATAGGATACGCGTTGCGTTGTCGCGGCCGAGCTGGTCGGTGCCCATGGGGTGCTTGAGGCTCGGCGCGGTGGGCTGGCCGAGCAGGGCCGGATCCTGGCCATCGAAGGTATAGGGTGTGAGGACAGGGGCAAATACCGCTGCGAGGGCAAGCAAAATCAGAACCACCAGCCCGGCCTGAGCCAGCTTGTGGCGACGGAATCGGCGTAAAGCGAGAGCGAGAAAGGACTCATGGTTACGGGAGACCCAAAGGGTAGGGGTAACCTCATTCATAGCGAATCCGGGGGTCAATCAGCGAATACACCAGATCGGTGAGGATATTGGTCAGGATCAAAGCCAGGCTGCCGATCATCAGCAGAGCCATCAGCACCGGGTAGTCGCGCCCGTTCATAGCCTCGATGAAGAGCCGCCCCATCCCCGGCCAGGCGAAGATGGTCTCTGTAACCACCGCCCCCGAGAGGATCCCAGCGAAGTCCAGGGCGACCACCGTGACTACTGGAACCAGGGCGTTCCTCAGGGCATGGCGGTAGGTTACCACCCGCTCAGAAAGACCCTTGGCCCGGGCGGTGCGGATATAGTCCAGCCCCAACACATCCAGCATCGAGCTGCGCACGAAGCGGCCCCAACTGGCAATGTTGGCGACGGCCAGGATGCAGGCCGGAAGGATCAAGTGACGCAGTCGGTCTGGCAAACTCCCGTCGCCAATGGTCTCGAGCCCTGCCGAAGGCAATAAATGTAGCCGCACCGCGAATAGCGCCTGGAGCATTAGGGCCAGCCAGAAAATGGGCATCGAGATGCCCAAAAAAGACAGAAAGGTGAAGGTATAATCTACTGTGCTGTAGCGCCTCAAAGCACTCAGTATACCCAGCGGCAGGGCCACTAGCAACGCCAGGACAAACGCGGTGCCCCCAAGGATCAAGGTCGGGCCGATACGCTCGGAGATATCCAAGGTCACGGGCCGCCCTGAACGGATGCTGTAGCCCCACTCTCCTTGCACGAGAGCCTTCAACCAATGCAAATACTGGATCGGTACCGGCTGGTCAAGGCCCAATTCACGCTCGAGATTTTTCAGCGCTTCCGGGGAAACCGAAGGGTTATCGGCGTACACGTCCAGCGGCCCACCAGGGGCCAGATGCAGCACGGCATAAAGGAGGATGGAAACCCCGAGCAGCAGAGGAATGCTGCTCAGGAGGCGGTGGGCGAAGTAAATAGGAAAGCTCATCGGGCCTGGAGAGAAAAGCCACGGGCTTTAGCCCAGCTTCTACTTTTTGAGCCACCAATCGCTGGTGTTGCGGAAGTTGGTCTGGTTGGTAGGGTTGGGTTTGAAGTTTTGCAGCTTCTCGGTTACCGCTATGATTTGAGGGGCCTCAAAAAGCGGTAGAGTTGCCAGGTCAGCCAACACCTGGTACTGTACCCGAGCCATATATAGTTTGACCAACGAGGGGTCAAGGCTTTGTGAGGCTTTCTCGAGGAAAGCGTCCACGGTGGGGTTAGAGTAGCCGCTGCCGTTATTGAAGCCCTTAGTGCTGTAAAACGAGATGTAGGAATCAATAGGATCAGCGGGGGTGATCCAGCCGGAGTACCAGACGTCGTAGCCGCCCTTGCGCCGCGCGTCGGAGAGGGCTGCCCCAGTCTTGTTATCGGGGATAAGTTCCACTCCCAATGCTTTCATCTGCGCGATGATGACCTGCTGGGCCAGCTCGTACTCGGTGCGCCCGGCCTGGGTCATGAACTTAAAGCTCAGCCGCTTGCCGTCCTTGACCATGATTCCATCCGATCCCGGAGTGAACCCGGCTTCCTTGAGGGCGGCCTTGGCCTTGGCTGGGTCGTATTTGTAGGTCGGCACCGCGTTACTGGCGAAGTCGAAGCTCGAGACCACAAAGGTGTTGAGCGGCCTCAAATACCCACCCAGGGCTTTATTGATGGCATCGCGGTCAATTCCGTAGGCAAAGGCCTTACGTACGTTTAGGTCCTTCAAGAACTCGTTTTTGAAGTTAAAGGTCAGGTGACGGAAGGCTAAGGTTTTGGCGTTGATGACCTTGAGCCCTGGCACGTTGTCAATGCTGGGGGCTAGCGTAAAGGGGATGTTATAGGCAAAGTTGACCTCGCCCGATTTGAGCTGGGTGATGATGGTGTTGGTGTTAGGGATGATTTTAAAAATTATCCGATCCAGGTAGGGAAGCGGGTTTCCTGCCGCGTCCTTGCGCCAGTAGTTAGGATTGCGCTCGACGACCACATACTGACCGCGCTTGAACTCGGTCACGCGGAAAGGCCCCGCACCGAAGGGTTTTTCCCAGAAGGGGTCTTTGTTGAGGTCCTTACCCTCGAGTACATGCTTGGGCAAGATGCCGTAGCTGAACAAGGCCGACTTGAAGCCGGAGAATATCTGTTTATAGTAGATCACCACCGTGAGTGGATCCGGGGTCTCAATCCGCTCGATCTCTTCGGTGCCATCCTTCTCGGGGCCTAGGTATTTGGGATCCTTGATGGCTTCCCAGGTAAACTTTACGTCCGCCGAGGTGACCGGCTCGCCGTCCGCCCATTTGACGCCCGGGCGCAGCTTGTAGGTCACCACCATTTTTTTGCCGTTATCAGTAATCCGGATGCCCTTGTTGGCTAGGGTGGGGACTTCCACTGCCAATGCGGGCTGGAATTTGGCATTTTCGTCTGGGTAGACCAAAGGCTCCAAGAAAGTCGACTGCACATCGGTGAGAAAGCCGCTGGCGTAGGGGTCGAGAGTATCGAGATCGTAGCCCAGGGCTACGGTCAGTGTGCCTCCCCGGTCTTGGGCAGCCGCCATTCCACCTAGCAGAATAGATAAACCCAGCAGTGGTGCCGCGAACGACTTGAGGCGATTCGCTATTCCCATAGCTCCCTCCTTTTTTGCCCATCCTACTCTACTATTACCGAGCTTTTCGAGGTGGATGTGATTGCAACTTTACCGATATAGAGTAAGATTGTCAATGACTTCCAAAGAGATTGTATTCCACTCTGCGGAATAAACCGGCTTTCGGAGGACACGTATGAGCGATCCCCAACCTCAGTCCCCAGAACACGACTTCGACATAGGGCGGCGACTCACTGCACTGGCGATAGGAATAGACCAACTTGAGCGCCGTCTCTCGAAGGGCCGAGGTACGCTGGATTCCGAGGGTCTGGTGCCGATCTATCTGGGCTCAGACCTCGTGCAGCCTGCGGAGTATTCCAGCTGGGAAGAGGCGCACGAATGGCTCGAGGGCTTGGAGCAAGAAGCCCGAAGCTACCCCGCAGGACCCCGCCAACGCTTTTTGCTCGATATGATCGATTCACTTAGGGCAGCGGTGCAGCTATTCAGCGGGCAAGATCTGAGTTTTGCCGAGAAGCTAAAGCGGTTAGTAGGGGTGCCAGCAGAACCGATTGAACCTGAACGGCTCGAGGCCTTGCAGTCCGAGTTGGACAGCCTCTTATCCGGGTTGGGCTACCGTCAAGGCACCCTCGCCGAGCGGGCTGCACGCTGGGAAGAGGAGCGTTTCGTAGAGTCAGATCAACTCGAACCGCTTTTCCAGCGCTTTATGGCCGAAGCCCAGCGCCGCACCGACGAGCGGGTATTTCCCACCGGGGATTACAGCATGCGGCTAAATCTAGTACAGGACGTGCCCTACAGCGCCCGGTGCAATTTCGAGCAGGGCCAGATGGACCTCAACGCTGACTTGCGATTCACTCCCTCTGGGCTCAAACACCTGGTCTGTCACGAGGTGTTTCCTGGGCATTCCACCCAACTCCTATACACCCTCGAGGCAGCCCGACGCGGCGAGAGTACCCCTGACGTGCTGCTATGCACCGCCAACACCGTGGTGGGGGCGATCCAAGAGGGGATCGGCGATCAGGGGATTCACCTCATAGATTGGATCGAGACTCCCGACGACGCGATTTACCTCACCTTGCGCCGCCTGCGCACCGCCGCCGCAACCAGCGCGGCCTGGTATCAGATGGCAGAAGGCTGGCCTCTGGAGAAGGTGCGGGGCTTTCTGCAAGAGACCGCCTTTCCGCAGGAGACCTGGCTCGAGGGGCGCCTGCGCTTTGCGGCACATCCCTTCCGGGGGCCCTTTATCGCCTCCTACTGGTTTGGCGACGAGGCGGTGCGCGAAGCCCGGGAACGAGCTGGGAAGCGGCAAGCCGAGTTCGTGCGCTTCCTATATGGCACTATGAATAGCGTCGAGAGTATGAGGATGTGGGCCTGATGGCACAAAGCGCTCCTCCTGAAACCCCGGAGACCTCGAGTACAGTGCGCGCTGTACAGCGCGCACTGCAGCTCATCGAGGTCTTTGCCCGTAGCCGTGGTCCTTTCGCTATCAGCGAGCTAGCCGCCGAAGTTGGATTGCCACCCAGCACCGTTCATCGGTTGGTGCAGACCCTAATGAGCCTAGATTATGTGGTGCAGTATCAGCAATCCAAGCGCTACGGAGTAGGCCGGGGCATCGCTGAGATTAACCGGGCCATGCTGCTCAAGTATGAGTTCAGCCGTTTCGCTAAGCCCCACCTCGAGGCCTTGGTCGAATCCACTGGCGAGACTGCCGGCTTAGCCGCTCTGTACGGCACCTCGGCGATCTACCTGAACCAAGTCGAAGCCCCTGCGATGGTGCGGGTCTCCAACCCCGTAGGCACTCCGGTTCCCCTGCACTGCACTGCGGTAGGGAAGGTCTTTCTGGCCGACTTCCGCCCAGCTATGCTCGAGGAGACCATTGCCTATGCTGGTCTCGCGCCCAGCACCCCCCATACCCTGACCACCAAAGAATCCCTGGAGCGTGAATTGGAACGCATCCGCCACCAGGGCTACGCCCTCGACGACCAGGAGTACGCCGAGGGGGTGCGCTGCTTGGCGGTGGGGCTACGCGGCAGTTCGGGGGCGGTGGTGGCAGCGCTGAGTGTATGTGGCCCCCTGAACCGTATGAGCGACAGGCGCCTTCCTGAACTAGCCCAGCTGGTAATGGAAACCGCGGACCGCTTTGCCCGGCAGATGCGCGAACCTTAGAGGATCCCGATGACCAAGGTGTTGATTTGTTCTTACTTAGAGCCTGAGTACGTGGAGCGCATCCGGGCGGTGGATGCTTCGCTCGAGGTGATATACGCCCCCGAACTCCTACCCAAACCGCGCTATACGGCAGATCATGTGGGGTTTCCCCTGAAGCGGACGCCTGAGCAACAGGCCCGTTGGGAAGACTTGCTGGGCGAGGCCGAAGTGCTCTTTGACTTCGATTACACGGGGGTTAAGGAGTTGCCCGAGCGGGCTAAGCGGGTACGCTGGATCCAGGCCAGCAGCGCAGGGATCGGACAGTTCGTCCGGCGAAATGGTTACGAGCGTATGAATACGGTCTTCACCACAGCCAGCGGTATCCACGCCCGGCCTTTAGCCGAGTTCGTGCTTATGGTGATGCTCGAGAAGGTTAAGCAAGCGTCTCTCGCTCGCAAACAGCAGCAAGAACGCCTGTGGCAGCGCTTCGCTACTGAAGAGCTCACCCAAAAGACCTTGGCCATTGTCGGACTGGGCAACATTGGGCGGGAGGTAGCCCGGCTGGCCAAAGCCCTGGAGATGCGGGTGATCGCCAACAAGCGCCACCCCAACGGCCAGACCCCCGCTTCGCTTGGGGTGGATCAACTCTTTGCCTGGAACGAGCTTCACCCCATGCTCTCAGAGGCCGATTTCGCCTGCCTAATCACCCCACACACCCCGGAAACCGAGGGGCTGATGAATCGAGCTGCCTTCGCTGCGATGAAGCCGGGGGCGATGTTGATTAACATCGCGCGAGGAGCGGTGGTCGTCGAGGCAGATCTGCTCGAGGCCCTCGATTCCGGCCATCTGGCCCACGCCGCGTTAGACGTAGTTGCAGTCGAGCCGCTGCCCCCACAAAGCCCGCTCTGGGCGCACCCAAAGGTCACCATCTATCCGCACTCGGCCAGCACCAGCGCCTTCGAGAACGCCCGACTTACCGATCTATTCTGCCGAAACCTGCGCCGCTACCTGGATGGCGAACCGCTTCTCAATCGGCTTGACCTAAAGAGGATGTACTGAGAGCCTATCCGAAAAGTCCCGTAGCTCTGAAGCAAATCAGCTCGCAAGCCAGGTGCTGGAAAGCCAAATCCGACATCCCGCACCCCCTCCCGGCTTTAGGGTTTTGGGCTGGAAATCACGCTCAACCTAGAGGTGTGCGACCTGGCCCACCTGGGCTGGGTGGCCGGCACCCTGGACCGGATCGGCCTGGTAGAGACCGTGGATTGGTTCGTAGGGCCAGGGCCGGGGCACGGCGTGGCCCTGTACTGAATACCCTGGGCTTTGTCCCTCTCACTACCCATTCGGCCATTTTTCCCAGGGCAAGCCCATGATCCGGTGGGCCTTTCAGCTATTCCTTTGGAGGCTGGTCTAAGGGGACATCTCTGAACTGAGCGAGTTCGCTTTTTCCTATCCTGGCAAGGCAATCAAGTAGCTTATGGAGGAATCACTCTCCGTCTGAATCACTTTTGATATAACCCCAGCTTCGACGTATCGTTCCCACGCTGACTTGAACATCTTCCCATACGTAATCATCAGCAGCCTCAAATGGATAGAACAGTTCCAGGACCACCGGAATTCCTTCAGGACCATCTTTTAGCAGATCGCGAATTTTGAAAAGGTCAACAATTCCAGGGGTGCTGAAACCCCAGTGCGAGTCGCTTTGTCCATCCGTTTGTTGTAGATGGAGCATACCTATCCTGTTCCCAAGCGCTAGCCAGGGCTCAAGGCGGGCGTGCTCTTGATACAAGGGTCGATACAAGGCGTGACCCACATCGATACAAAGTTTTACTGGAATAAATCCGGTTAGGTGTTCTAGGAGACGTACCGATTCCTCTGGAGAAACAGGGGTTTCCCTAGGCAATGGGGTTGGTTCAATAAGCCACTCACGTATACCAAGCTTACTGGCGTATTCCAGAAGCGTACGTAGATCCTCTACAAGCCTGTCTAGACGCTCTTTGCGACTGGCAGGATTGACATTGTCACGTACAGACATCCCTCCAACTGGCCCACCAATTCTAGGGGTTTCGAGTTCAGCAGCCGTTTCGATCGCAGCGCGCCACCAATTCATGGCGGCTTCTCGCCCTTCGGGCAAAGGATGCAAGAGGTTATTATAGGTGTAGCAAGCCAACCCCACGAACGCACTGTGGATCTCAAGGCCGAAAGCCTTGGCCGCTTTGCTGTGCTGTTGTGCGAGAGATATGCGCAAGAGAGCAGGCCAGAGAGGATCCAGCAGATCAAAGCTAAACTGAACCAGCTCTAACCCGCACGCTACAACCCGCTCAGCCCAAGCCTCAGGTTCTACCCAGCGTTTGACCGCGAAGCTGAGGTTTATCCCTAAAGGGTTAGGGGTGGCGATCACCTGCTCAGAGCCGTTCATAGAAACCTCCTATGGAAGCTTGCAGATGCAAGCACGCTATACTAGTTCACAGCGTGCCCCACATTCAGGTAACCAGAAAGCGTCTACTCTCCTTCCGCGAAAATTATGTAGATCCTCAAAGCGAACCTGAACATGTGGATCCTGGGAGTGAACTGGCAGTGTCCACTTACTACACGGTTCTTGCATTTTTTGGCAAATAGTACTTACGAACAAGTAAAGCTTTGCACAATCTGAGCGGCTACACCATCTGTCAGAAGGCTCTACAAGCTTGACTAAGAATTCTGGCGTAAAGCCCTTCGAGCCGGGAGGCCGCAGACCTGGCTTGGATTTGCCAATCACTGCGCTATCGACTCTCACCGTAAGATCCTTCAAATGTATTAGATGCGGCGCTCATCTCTTGTACCTTGATTTGGGGCTGTTGGGTTGTTTTTCCGGTGCAAAAAGTGCTTCGCCGCAGCAGATCGCCATAGGTTCGAAGTGCCGTGAGCTGGTCGGTGGTCTATTTTATGGCCCCTAAAGTGAGACCTCGTACAAGATGCCTAGACACTAATACAGCGAAGACAATCACTGGTAGCACTATCATAGTTCCTGTGGCCATAATTTCACCCCACGGCAGATCGTACCCACTCATGAATGCAGTGGCAGCAACAGGAGCAGTACGAGCAGCTGCCCGCGTAAGCACAAGGGCATATAGCAACTCGTTCCAGCTAAAGATGAAACAGAGGATGGCAGAGACCACCACCCCTGGGGTAGCCAGCGGCAAGACCACTCGAAAGAAGGCTATAAAGGGCGTAGCTCCGTCTACTACTGCAGCTTCGTCAAGCTCCCGAGGAACTGCTCGGAACTGATCCATTACAATCCATACCACGAGCGGCACGTTAAAGGTCAGATAAATGGCCACCAAGGTCCAGGGGTTGTCAAGAACCCCTAGCGCCCTTGCCAGGAGAAAGAAGGGCAGAGCAAGCACTACCGGGGACATAAATCGGTTGCTAATTATCCAAAACCACACCTCGCGCTTACCTCGCCACTCCCATCGTGCCAAGGCATAAGCTGCAGGTGTTCCTACCAAAAGCGCCAGGAAGGTAGATGCAGTTCCTATGATGAGGGAGTTAAACAGTGAGCGGGCCACATCTACTCGGGAAAGCGCTTCGCGGTAGTGGTCGAGGGTAGGGGTGAAGATCCATACTGGCGGGAAGGCTAACACGTCGGCCCGAGTCTTTAACGAGGCTGCGACCATCCAGAAAAAGGGAAAGACGGTGGCCACGATGACTAGCACTAGCGCTACCCCCACTGCGAGGTGCCCTAGATCAACCCGTGGACGTGACACTGCTTTTTCACGAACTATATCGGCATCTATCATCTTTCCAGCCACCTATTCTGTTTCACGGTAGAACACACGAATGTATAGCCTCGCAAGTACTATGGTCACTACCAGCGATAGAACGGCCATAGCGGAAGCCACCCCGAGATCGAAGACGCGGAATCCAACGCGCTGGGTATATACGCTGATCAGCTCAGTAGCGGAGCCAGGACCACCTCGCGTCATCACGAAAATCAGATCGAACAACTTCATCGCATCCGCCGTACGCAAAATCAGTACGGCGGTAAGCCCCGGAAGCAGGTAAGGCCACTCCACGAAGCGAAACAAATCCCACCGCCGATCCGTTTCGAGAGTGGCCGCTTCCACAGCCTCGTGGGGCACCGAAGTAAGGCTTGCTAGAAACACCAGGGCAAAAAAGGGCGTCCACTGCCAGGTGTCCATGAACGCCACTGCCAGCAGTGCCAGATTAGGATCTCCCAAGAAAGTGACCTTGGCACCACCGAGCAGATAAACTATCCAATTTGCCAGGCCAAAGTCACTATCGAAGATGAGCCGGCCTATCAGACCTACCACCGCAGGGGTAGTTGCCAGCGGGATTACCAGAGCGACCCGAGCAACCGAGCGAAGAAACCCCCAATCCTTTCGGTACAGCAAGAGCGCTATGAACAAGCCCAGCAGAAACTGTACCGGAAGGGTCAAAATTAGAAAGAAAAAGGTGCGCCCTAACGATCCCCAAAAATACGGGTCGCTGAAGACCTGCAGATAGTTGGCAAAGTTGTTCCATCCAAAGCCCAGCGCGGGTTTAGTGATTTGGTAATCACGCAAGGAAACATCCACCGCAAACAGCAGGGGAAAAATCCCGACTCCAAGCAAAACAATAACTGCGGGAGCGAGAAAAAAGTTGCGGGTTCGGGGTGACCACATGCTCACTCCAGGTTGGTATGCCTCAAGCGCATTTGGGCAGGATCTTGACCTAACCGCTCACGCAGCAAAATGGAAATCAGATCAGCGAACACCATCAGCACGGCCTCGTACAGGCTACCCATGGGCAGTATTGAGGTCGCCTCGCCCTGGTCATTTGCCATGGTCTGAGCAGGCAGATACACAATCACATCACACAGCTGAGGAACTGTGCCCTGCGGCTGTGCGGTGAAGCAAAGGGTTCGGGCCTTGGCCTGCCGGGCAGCACGGACAAGGCCCTCTACGGTGAAAAAGTGACCGGGGCCTGCACTTACCAACAGCAAATCACCATCACTCAAAGGCGGCGTGGTCATATCACCCACCACGTGGGCGTCTAAGCCGAGGTGGAACAGCCGCATACACAAGGCCTTCATCATCAGCCCTTCGCGACCGACGCCATATGTAGCGATACGGCGAGCGTGCAAAACCTCATTGAGTAGGGTTTCCGTCGCTTCAGGACTTACCTTAGCAAACACCCCTTCGATCTCGGAAAGAGCTTGGGCTGCCATTGCTCTCAAATCATGCATAACTCCACCTGGTGTTGTTGCCTGCACGGGCCTTCTTAGGTACTCTCGAGCGCTCCGCGCAGGCAACACATCAGCCAACCACTCGAGGCTATTGCAATTTCGGTTTTTTGCCGTCGTAGTATCCGGCTTTCGTCAGAATCTCTTTCACTTTGGCGTTGATTTGAGCAGCACCATCCTTCACCGAAACCTTGCCCAGCATCATCTCGGTGCCAATTTGTGCGATAACCTCAGAGATCTCAGGCCACTCGGGGAAACGTGGACGGAAGATAGGGTTACCCTGTTCCCAGGCCTTTACCATCGGTACCGTAAAGGGGAAAGCTTTCTGGATAGCCGGATCCTTGTACACGCTCATCCGAGCCGAGACACCGCCAGCTCTGACGTAATCCTTGGCCTTAGCCTCGCTGGTGATCCACTGGATGAACAAGTATGCGGCAGCTTGCCGCTCCGGCGGGCTAAACGCGTTGACTCCGTAGCTGAAACCACCCAAAGCTCCCTTGAGACCCGCAGGGCCTGCAGGCTCAGTGGCCACACCGAGGCAGTTGCCAAGCTTGGAGGATTTAGGGTCTGCGAGGGTAGTGTAAAATGCGCTCCACTCGGTGATCATGGCGACCTTACCCTGCGCCAGGGCGTTTACCGCTTCGTTGTGGTCATAGTCGACTATGCCCGGAGGCATGTACTTCATGAGATCCTGACGGAATTGCAGGCCACGCAATGAGGCTGGAGAGAGCAGATTAGGCTCGAAGGTTTTGGGATCGATCAAAGAGCCGCCAAAAGGCCAGAGCATCCGCATAAAGCTGTCTGCGCTCTGTGTCTCTCCGCGTCGGGACTGTAGAGCAAAGGCATACACCCCCGCTTTAGGGTTGGTGAGTTTGGGGGCGTATACCTTCAGGAGTTCTTCCCAGGTAGCCGGTGGCTTGCTAAATCCAGCTTTTTGCAGCATGCATTTGTTATAGAACAACAGCCCAGCGTAGTTATCGAAGGGAAGTCCGTAGATCTTTTTGTCCCAGGTGCCGAAGCTGTCGAGTAGAATGGGGAAAAACCCTTTGAGATTGAGCGCCGGGTCAGCCAGCTTCGGATCGTTATAGAACTTCTCAAGAGGTACCAGCCAGCCGTTGGAGGCGAACTCTCCAATCCATACGACATCGGTGAGTACCACGTCGTACTCCCCGCCGCGGGCAGTCATGTCAAGGACAATCTTCTCCCGAGTGTTTTCGTAAGGGATCACTTCAGTATTCACCTTGATCCCGGTTATCTTCTCGAACTCCGGCAATAGCTTGGCTGCGGCCTTGTACCCGGGACGGTCGAGGAAGATAGCTTTGATGCTGGTGCCAGCATACGGTTTGGCTGCCTCTGCTAGCGACCATCCCTGAGCTGCTCCTATTCCCCCTATGGTGATACACAGAGTGAGGGCCGTAACGAGTGCAACTAGACGCTTCACAACTGCCTCCTTTCCACAATGCGGGGCATTCCCCGCCTCATCGTCCATTCAGCCATCGATCGGGGTTTGTGGCTGAATGTGGATGACGCTTTTGATAATCTCCTCCTTACGCGCAGCCTGAAGGGAGAAGGCTAAAGGGGCTTGATCCAGGGTGAATTGATGCGTAGCCACCGCCCGCAAGTTGACACGGCCGGATGAGGCAAGGCGGATTGCTCGTGGGTATACGTGGCCCATTCGCCTAGAGAGTTTGATCGTGAGTCCCTTACGCCGCACCTGCGAAGCTGTGAGGCTAAAGCGATCACCCTCAGGTATACCGACCAGCACCACTCTGCCACCGATGCGTGCGACCGTGCAGGCGTCTTCTGGACCTTGTGCGCTGTCAGTGGCCTCCAGCACCACCTCCGCTCCCAGCCCTTCGGTGGCCTGTAAAAGTTCCTCTGGGGTGCTATGAACAGCATCTGCGCCAAGCTCCAGAGCTTTACGGCGGCGATACTCTAGCGGCTCAAGGACGTGCACCTCCCCGGCCCCAGCTACCCGGGCTACCTGAAGGAGATACATGCCAATCGCCCCGGCCCCCACCACAGCTACTCGGCAGCCAAGGCGAATCTTCGCGTGGTCCACCGCGTGAATCGCAACTCCGAGCGGCTCCAGCAAAGCCGCGTCCACCGCGTCAAACCCTTTCGGCAGAGGGAAAAGATTGCTCGGTTTGGCCCAGAAGAACTCCCGCATAGCCCCGGGGACTGGGGGAGAACCTGCGAATTCCACGTTGGGACAGAGATTTGGGGAGCCCGCCAAGCACCACTCACAACCACCACAAGATTCGGCAGGATCTACTGCGACCAGTGTACCTTCCGGCAAGCCAAACCTTGCCCCATTCGGATCGTCTACTATGCCAGAAAACTCATGTCCTACTACAAAGGGTTCCCGTACCACTGCACTGCCGATACCGCCTTCGAGAAAGTAGTGTAGATCTGAGCCGCACACTGTTACGGCCTGTACCGCGATGCGCAGCCGCCCTTCCACGTCCGTGGGGGGTTGCTCGAACTCCCCTACCCTGACTTTCCCTGGGCCATCGATCAAAAGAGCTTTCATCGTTTGTCCTCAACTACCTCTACTAGGGTTACTGCCACATCGCGAGCTTGTAGATACTCCACCGCCGACTTGGGCAAGGCTGCATCGCTTATGAGGACATGCACCATCTCCACAGGCGCTACCTGTGGCCCCATCACCTTGCCCCATTTGCTGCTGTCCGCCACCAAGATTGTCTTGCGGGCAGACCGTAAGGCCGCTTGCAAGACCCTGGCCTCGCTCTCTGAATAAACAGTCAGTCCACCCACCGGATCCATGCCGGTGATCCCTACAAAAGCCAGATTAACGAAGACCTGAGCTAGACTAGCCTCAGCTGCTGGGCCGACCAAGGCCTCAGCATAACGCCGCACCGAGCCCCCGGTGAGCACTACCTCAAGTTGGGTAGCGTGCATCAGCTCTTGGGCAATAGGTAGACTGTTGGTGATCACGGTAAGGTTTTCATTAGGCAGCAAGCGGGCGATCTCGGTGGTGGTAGTTCCGGGTGAGAGATAAAGGGTGTAGCCAGGCTGAACCAGTCTGACCGCTGCTTCCGCAATGGCGCGCTTTTGGGCATACTGCTGTACTATGCGCTCTCGGTAAGGAACTTCCTGGACTCCTGCCAAGGCCACCCCACCGTGTAATTTGCGTACTAAACCCTGGGACTCCAGCAGCTGGATGTCTCGGTGGATGGTCATCTCGGATACACCAAACCTCTTGGCTGCCTCTGAGATCTTCACACGGCCTCGTTCGGCAGTCAGGCGTAACAAATTATGACGACGCTCCTCCGGTAGCATAAAACGGCGATTACCTCGCAAAAGAGATACTTCTAGCTTATGAACCGAGTTTGGTTATGCGATGCATAATAAGACATCTCTTAAAAAAAGTCAACATTTCCTAACATTTATTGGGAGCCAACACCCTGATGTGGAACAATATCCCGGTTTACTGGCCGCAGTTTCGGCGGACTGATAAGCGCTCCGGACCGGCACCGTACTATACTTCATAGGTAGAAGAGTCAAACCGCGCAGGTACCCACTGCCAGTGGAGGTGTGGCAAAATGTTAGAATCTTTATCCCATAGATCCCTGAATCTCCTTGCCGATCCACTTTTCCCGGTATACCCTCCGGCATCTGGATGTGCAATCACAGCTCCAGAGACGGTCCCGTCAGCATCCGAGGGGCACGGTTATAGCTCCCCATAGGCAGCCACTTCGTACCGTCGATATAGGTATACTGTTACCCAAGCTTGTCTGGAGAGATCCCTATGAAACGACACGGTCTGTTGGGCCTGGACATCGGCACCAGCGGTTGCAAAGGGTTGTTGGTGAGCCTGGAGGGGAGGGTTCTGGGCGCGCAGAGCGCGGAACATCCCCTGCTCGTCCCCCGGCCCGGCTGGGCCGAACAGGAGCCCGAGGTCTGGTGGGAGGCCTCTGTGGCGGTGCTAAAGCGGCTGGCAGAGCAGGCCGAAGAACAAAAGATCGAGATCCTGGCCCTGGGGCTCACCGGCCAGATGCACGGCGCGGTGTTCCTGGATAGCCTCGGCAACCCCATCCGGCCCGCGCTATTGTGGAACGACGGACGCACCGCAGGCGAGTGCCGGGAGATCGAGGAACGGGTAGGCCCCCAGCGGCTGCGGGAGATCGCTGGAAACCCCGCCCTCACCGGCTTCCAGGCCCCGAAAATCCTCTGGTTGCGGAAGAACGAACCGGAGGCCTACGCCAGGGTCCGGCACCTTCTGCTGCCTAAAGACTTCATCCGTTACCGGCTCACCGGAGGGTTCGCCACCGATGCCTCGGACGCAGCCGGTACCCTGCTGCTCGACCTGGCGCGGCGCGACTACTCGCCGGAGATTCTGGGGGCGCTCGAGATCCCCCCCGAGTGGCTCCCCAGCGTCCATGAAGGCCCACAAATCACCGGGTACGTGAGCCCGGAGGCGGCCCGCCGCACCGGGTTGCCGGCGGGCCTGCCGGTGGCGGCGGGTGGGGGGGATAACGCGGCGGCGGCGGTGGGGAGCGGGGTGGTACGGGAGGGAACCGCCTCGGTTTCGGTGGGCACCTCGGGGGTGATCTTCGCCCCCAGCGACCGCCTGCGCCTGGACCCGGAGGGGGCTTTGCACGCTTTTTGCCACGCCGTACCGGGCAAGTACCACCTGATGGGGGTGGTCCTCTCCGCCGGGGGCAGCCTGCGCTGGTACCGGGACACCCTGGCCGGGGAAGAGGTGGCCGCCGCCCAAGGAGCCGGGCGCGATCCCTACGAGGTGCTGATGGATCAGGCCGGGCCGATCCCGGCGGGCGCCGAAGGGCTTTATTTCCTGCCCTACCTGGCAGGAGAGCGCACCCCCCACCTGGACCCCCAGGCCCGGGGGGGCTGGGTGGGGCTCAGCCTGGCCCACCGCAAAGGCCACCTGGTGCGGGCCATCCTCGAGGGGGTGGCCTTCGCGCTGAAGGACTCGCTGGTACGGATCACCGCCTTGGGAATCCAGCCAGAGGCCTTGCGCACCGTGGGCGGGGGAATGCGCAGCCCGCTGTGGCGGGCCATCGTTGCGGCCACGCTGGAAGCCCCATTGCAGGGGCTCGAGGTGGAGGAGGGACCCGCCTTTGGCGCGGCGCTGCTGGCGGGGGTGGGGGTGGAGGTTTACCCGGACGTGGACGAGGCAGTGGCCAAAGCCGTCCGGCTCAAGCCCGAAACCACCTTCCCCGACCCTAGACTGGCGCAGACTTACCAGGAACTGTACCGGCAGTACATCCGGCTCTACCCGGCGCTCAAAGAGAGTGGCGTTTTTAGGGTACACCCAAAGTGAAGCGCCCCTGAAGAATACTCAGGCGCCCTCCTGGCCCATCCCGGCGAGGCGGTGCATCAGGGTACGGGTGGCGGCGTAGATTTCCAGGTAAATCCGGTACAACTCGTCATAGCGGGCTTTGTGGGCGGGATTGGGGGCGACGCGCCCTTTGAGGCGCACCCACCGTTCCAGATCGTCCCAGCGCAGGAGGCCCCCGGCCACCCCGGCTAAGAAAGCGTCGCCGTAGCTAGCCCCGAGGGTCACCTCGGGCAGGAGCTGTTCCTGGCCGCTGATGTCGCTGACGATCTGTAGCCAGGTGCGCCCCTGGGTGCCGCCCCCCACCGCTACTACACGCCGTACTGAGGTACCAACCTCCCCGAGGGTCTCGAGGTTGTGGCGGATACCGTATCCCACGCCCTCGAGGGCTGCCCGGAACAGCTCCTCGCGGCGGTGCGAGAGGCTGAGCCCGGCGATGAGGCCCCGGGCTTTGGGGTCGTTGATGGGGGTGCGCTCGCCGCTGAAGTAAGGCAGGACCAGCAAGCCGCGGGCCCCCGCCGGTACCTGCTCGGCTGCCTGGTAGAGTCGTTTGTAGGCTTCGGTCTCGCTCAGGTCGCGGGCCAGCTCGTCACGGAACCAGCGGGTCAGGCTGCCGCTGGTGGCCATCCCCGCTGCCAGGTTGTACTGCCCCTGGCGGGCCCCGGCGACCGTCCACAGGCGGGGGTCGGGGGTGGGGCTCTCCTGCACCAGGAGTAAGAACGCGGTGCTGCCGTACATGACCATCAGGTCCCCCGGATGGGCCACCCCCACGCTCACCGCCTCGGCCAGGGCGTCCACCGCCCCCACGGCCACCGGGGTACCCGCTTTGAGGCCGGTTTCCCGGGCCCCTTGCGGGCTCACCTCCCCGGCCAGTTCGTCGCTCCAGCCCAGGCGGGGCAGGAGTGAAGGGTCGGCTACCTGCTGGGCGTAACGGTCCGTCCACTCCAAGCTCTTCAGGTCGAAGAGGGGAATGTAGTGGCTGGCGGTATGGCGGTCCATGACGTGCTCGCCCGTCAGGCGGTAGGTCAGGTAACTGCTGGCGGTGGTGATGCGCGCTGTTTGCCGCCAGATTTCGGGCTCGTGGCGCCTGAGCCAGAGGATCTTCGGTCCTACGGCCTGGCTGGAGAGGGCCATGCCGCTGAGCCTGAAAAGCGCTGCGGGGCCGATGGAGCGCTCGAGCAACTCGATTTCCTCGGTAGCGCGGGTGTCCACCCCGTACAGGATTCCCCGCCGCAGCGGGCGGCCTTGCCGGTCCAAAGGCAGCAGACACGGTCCGATCGCGCTGAGGCATACCGCGGCCACCTCGCCTGCGGTATAGGGTCTACCGTCGAGGAGAGTTTTACAGAGGGCCACCACGTCGGCCCACCACACCCTCTCCGCGTCCTGCTCGGCCCATCCCGGATGCGGGATGTCCAGGCCGTGTTCGACTACCTGACTCTTCAGCACGGTGCCATCGGGCGCTACCAGCACCCCCTTGCTGCTGTAGGTGCCTACGTCGATACCCAGGAGCAATTCGCTCATCTCTATTCCCTAAGAACGCACGCTTTGTAACGGGTATGCGCTTCAAACATCGGTATCAAGTGTTGCCGCTCTCATTCAGTTTAGCAAAAGGTTGACCCTCCACGAAAAGCGATGAGAAGAAAGGCATAAAACTAGGCTGAAAGCGAAGAAAGCTCGGTCAGAAGCTGAGATCTGAGGATTTTTGCAGCATTTTGCTGTGCTGCACGCCAAGAAAGATCTGGATGTAGTTGTTTTTGTTGTCGAACAAGATGTAGGGCAGTGATGGCAAGGTCAGCATGTTTGAGTTGAGCAGCATAGGAACGAGAAAGGCATTTGAATAGAGCAAGATTCTGTTTGAGCAAGCGATGTACCCGTTCTAAATCCCAACGAGCTTTCCAAGCCGCAAGGTCTTCTTGGATACCCACATCTAGGGTGGAGAATAAGTCAAACAACTTGAAACTTTCCTTCTGTACCGTGAACTGCCAGCTCACCGTGACCCGACGTCGATTACGCTCCGCCACCCAGGCCCGTACCTCCCGCTCTAATGCCTCTTAGGTTCCAATGCGGCGCTGCAAGCACTGCCGGGAGAGAGTCGATGGCTCAATCTCCACCATGTTCAGCAAACTGGCCCTGGGCGGGGTGTAGTTCCACTCCCACCGCTCCATCAGGGCAAACGCCTGCGCTGCAGGCAGATGCGCATAGAAGGAGGCCGGGCTGTGGGTGGAAAGGTTATCCTGCACCAGGCGGATGAGCCGAGCATGGGGGAACTGCGTACTCCCCGCCTATTCGTCGGTTATAGACCTGTATCCGGCCGGGATTCTTGCGACACCGGCTGGTTGGAAGGAGGTCAGATCTGCGAAGCCAGGTGGCGCTGCAGAAAATTTCGCACCTCCTGCAAATACCGCTCTTGCTCTTCCACATGGGGCGAGTGCCCGCTATTCTCGAAGATCACCAGCTGGCTATTGGGGAGTAGCCGGTGTAACTCCTGGCTGGCCTCGAGCGGGGTAATCCAGTCGTGGCGGCCTACCGTGACCAAGACCGGGACCTTGATCTCGGGGAGGCGGGCGGTGAGGTCGTAATTGGGCTGGTTGCGGCGGAAGGCCCAATTGTGGGTCTGGTAGCGGAAGGGGAGGGCGGCCAGCCGCCGGGCTTCCTCCTCGGGGTCGCGCCGGACAGTATAGAGCGGCTGGATCATGGCGAAGCTCTCGCGAAAGTCCTCGTCGGAGGTCAGGCGGCCGGAGAAGAGCCGATCCAAGCGCTCCCCGTCCATCGGTAAGCCGCTCGCCAGCGCCCGTTGCTTAGCGGTGTACTGGTACTTGTTGCTCGCGGCGGTGTCGCGCAGGATAAGGGCGTGTAGGTTCTCCGGGTGGCGCAGGGCGTACTCCAGGGCGATAAAGCCCCCATACGAGCCGCCCAGCAGCACGATCCGGCCCAGGTTCAGCTTCTGGCGCAACCCCTCGAGGTCGGCCACAAACTGCTCGTGAGAATAGGGCTCGCGGCCCTCCGACTCGCCGTTGCCACGCTGGTCATAGCTGATAAGGCGGAAAGTATCGGTGAGGGGTTGGAACGCTGCCCAGTCCCCCTTGCGGCTACCCATGCCGGGGCCGCCGTGCAAGGTGACGAAGGGGATTTTTTCGCCGCCCGAGTCGTCGTAAACCAAATTTACCCCGTTGATTTCGATATGCATTATCGCTCCCCCGCAGGCTATCTGCCTACTTGTACCAGACTTCCTTTAGCACCCGCATGATGTTACCCCCCACCACCTTGGCGATATCCTCGTCGCTATAACCGTGCTTGACCAGCCAGCGCACGATGTTAGGGAAAGCTTCAGCTGGGCTCTCCAAGCCGTCCACCCACTCCACTTTGGGATACTCCAGCGCCCCCCGGCTGGCGGCGATGGACAAGGCCTCCGAGAGGGTGTGGTGCAGACCCACATGATCGCCAAAGAGCACGTCTGGGCCGAAAGCTACGTGGTCAATGCCCACTAAGTCTACGCAGTACTCGAAGTGCTCCATAAAGCTATCGATGGAGTGGCGAGGGTTCTTATGGGTGATGGTGGTATGGGGGGCGGCTTCGATGCCGATGACTCCGCCTTTGGCCGCGCAGGCCTTGATCACCTCATCGGGCTTGAGGCGGTTGGAGTTCCACAAGGCCCGGGCCCCGGCGTGGGTGATGAAGACCGGCTTCTCGCTGATTTCGATGGTGTCCATGGAAGTGCGGTCGCCGGAATGGGAGATGTCGATGGCAATGCCCAGCTTGTTCATCCGCTGAACCGCCTTGCGTCCGAACACGGTGAGCCCGCCGTCGTTGGGCTCGCGTAAGCCCCCGCCGAGTTGGTTGCCCTCGCTATAGGCGATTCCCAAACAGCGTACCCCCAGGCCATAGAGGATGTCCAAGCGATCGAGCTCGTTCTCGATCATGGCCGCGCCCTCGAGCGAGACCACGAAAGCAATCTGCCCATTTTGCTTGGCCCGCACGATATCCTCAGTGGTGGTAGCCAATACCACCATGTCCTGGTGGGCAATATCCGAAAGGCGCATCCCGATGTCATAGATGATGTCGTCCCACTTCCAGCCCGAGCGTGAAGTGATCATGGCGGTGCCGTTCATGAGGTTGTCAAACACGCAGTCCAGACCGCTTACACTGAGGCCTTCGTAGCCAGTCCAATCCCGGCCTTGGCGGCGAAATTCGAAGAACTCGGCGAGGTTTTCAGGGGCTACGAAACAGTGATCGTGCAATGAGATGATGAGGTTTTCCCGGAAGATGCGCTTTACCCGCTCCTCCTGCTCAGGGGTCACCTCTACCTTGCGGCTTGGCACCCGGTCCAGCTCCTTGGCCAGCTTGAAGGGCTTGTAGTCAACACCGGGCTCGAGGTACTGGAAAGACTTGTATCCGCTATAGCGTTTATTCTGCATGATTCACTCCTGTGAGGGGCACGATCTCCGGCAGAGCCAGGCCGTTCGCCGCGGCGAAGGCCGTGGCTTGGAGGGCTGCCCCGGCGATGAGGCCGCCAGCGCTCAAGTAGGTGCTGGCGACCAGATGATAAGGATGGCTGAGAAACTCATTGTAAGCGCCGCTGAAGGCGGGCCAGGCTTCTGGCGGGGTGTCTAGAGCTTGACGGGCCATCTCGAGCGCTCGAGTAAGGAGCTGCTTCGCCCCGGCGAAGCCGAAGTCCTGGTTGGGTCGGGGTGCACTGTCGAGGAGGAAGGGAGCGGCCAAGCCCTCCCCGACTGGGCTGTTCGTCAGCCAGAGCCGCATCCGCTCGAGCACTTGCCGGGACTCCTCGAGAGCTGCCGTCCATAGCTCGGGGCCACTCTGCCCCAGAAAAGGCGGGGTGTTCGGCGGAAGGTGTAGCTGCAAAGGGGCCAGGCGCTCGAGCACCACTTCCAGCTCGTGGACGGTACGGGTGGCCTCGGATAGCGTTTCGCGGCCGACCGTACCGGTCTTGGGGCTGACGCTTCCGTGCGCCCTGACCGTCTTCAGGGCGTTGGCGAGCAGCCTCGAGGCGGGGAGCCAACCCAGTTGCAGGGCGCTGGCCCCGAACTCCGGGTGTGAACCGAACAGGATGATCTGGCCGGCGCCCACCGGCTGGTGGTAGGCGATGCGGGCGCCTCGGGCGATGGAGCGCTCGAGGGTAGTCTCGCCGTCGAGCCCCAGCGACCGCTCGAAGGGGGTGAAGGCTTCGGTTGCCCGCAGTACTTCCCCTGCCGCCCCTGGTTCCGGCGGGAAGAGGGGACCGTTGTAGTGAACGATCTCGAAAGGCTCGGAGAATCCCTCAAATAGCGGGTGATCCTCCGGCCTGACCTGTATCCGGCCCGTTCCTGGCGAGTCCAGACCCCACTCGCCGGTGGAGGCATTCAACGGGGTCACCTCGCACATCTGAAATTGGGCCGCCGCCGGTAGGGCTTCGCGGTAGGGGTCGCTCATCCTGAGTGGGTGACAGGAGCCTGCGCAGGTGCCGATGTATGTGCCCCCGGAATCGACCCAAGCGCGAACCCTGGCGACTCCTGTGGCTCCTAACGGCTCGAGTTGCCCGGCCATCGCTAGAAGCCCGCCGCCAGGGAAGATCACCGCGTCGAGACTGTCGAGGCCGCCCGCGGTGATCTCCTCCGCGTAGATCACCCTGGGCTGGCCCCCCCACAAGGCCAGCAGGGCTAGGTGGTGCGCGGGGGCTCCGCCGGAGGCGTAGACGGCCACCCGCAGGTTCCTCAACTGGGGAGGCCCCGAGAGCGTGGTCTCATTCCGCCGGTTTGTCATTTTCTCCTTTCATACCGTCTACCTGGATACTGTGATCTTCCCCGCCTCGAGCCCTAATTTCTCGGATCCAGGAGGTCCCGCAGCGCGTTGCCTAAAACATTGAAAGCCAGCACCGTCACCGCGATGAAAAGCCCTGGCCAGATCGCCAGCATGGGGTTGGAGTAGAGGTAAGCCTGGGCGTTTTGCAGCATGTTGCCCCAGGAAGCCAGTGGGGGCTGAATGCCCAGCCCCAGGTAGCTGAGGGCGGCCTCGGTGAGAATAGCCCAGCCTACCCCCAGGGTGGCCAGCACGATAGCCTGAGGCAGTACCTGGGGAAAGATATGCCGGAACATGATGCGTGCGTGGGAGGCTCCCAGGGCGTGCATCGCCTCCACAAACTCGCGCCCCCGGTACTTGGCGAACTCGGCGTAGACCACCCGCGCCATCTGAGCCCAGAAGCCGATTCCTACCGTGACTACCACGGTCAGGGGATGATTGCCGAAGACCGTCACGATCACCAGCACCAAGAAGAAGCTAGGGATGGACATAAACACGTCCACCAACCGCATCACTAGGGTTTCAGCCCAGCCTTTGAAATAGCCGGCTATGCTCCCGGCTAAGCTTCCGATGGTGAGCCCCACCAGCATGGAGAGCAGACCTACAGCGAGCGAGACCCGCCCCCCATAGAGCAACCGACTCAGCATGTCTCGCCCCAGCTCATCGGTACCAAAAGGATGGGCGGGGCTCGAGGTGGCCAGGATGTTAAGCGGGTCGGTGGCGTCTGGGGCTACCCGGTATAGGGTGGGACCAAAAACCACCAGTAAGGCTAACAGGCAGATTATTAGAAAAGCTCCTAACCCCACCGGGTTGCGGCGAACCCGCAGCCAGAAGCGACTGCGGGGGCGGGAGGGGGCGGAAGAACTCGGGATGGCGCTATTCATGGCTGATCCGGGGGTCTACGGCAGCGTAGAGAACGTCCACCAACAAGTTGACCAACACCACGATGGCTCCCACCAGCAATGTGACCCCCAGGATCACCGGGTAGTCGCGCCCGTTGGCGGCCTCAATGGCGAGCCGGCCCAGTCCGGCCCAACCAAAAACGCTCTCCACCACCACCGAGCCCGAAAAAAGCACGGTGGTGATGAGGCCCAGAATGGCGATGACCGGAACCAGGGCATTCTTGAGAGTGTGCTTGAGCAGCACCACCCGCTCCGGGACCCCCTTGGCTCGGGCGGTGCGCACGTAGTCTGAGGTGAGCACGTCCAGAAGGGCCGTGCGGGTAATGCGGATGACGTTGGGCATCAGGGTGAAGGCCAGCACCCCGGCGGGCATTGCCAAATGACGCAGGCGGTCTATGAGCGAGAACTCCTGGCCTACTGTGAAGATGCCCGAGGAGGGGAGCCACTTGAACTGCACCGCGAAGACGATGATGGCCACGATACCTAGCCAAAAGGCGGGTACTGACATGCCCACTGTGGCCAGGCTGCTGATCAGGTGGTCGGGCCAGCGGTTTTTGTACAAAGCCGACAGTACACCCAGCGCCACTCCTAATATGGCCGTGAGGGTCAGCGCGGTGAGGGCCAGCTGGAGGGTGTTACCCATCCGCTGCGCCAGCAGTGAGGCAACAGGAAGGCCTTGGTTGTAGGATTTGCCAAAATCTCCCCGCACTACCCCAGTCAGCCAGTCGAAGTAGCGCACCAGCACCGGGCGGTCTAGGCCATATTGTTTGAGCACTGCTTCACGCTCTTCGGCGGTGCGGCCCAAACTCACTGCCGAGGTGGGGCCTCCCGGGGCCAGGTTGATGAGTAAAAAGGTGACCGCCGAGATCAAAAACAGCACTACCCCCCCTTGGAGGAGCCGGCGGATGATGTAAGCGGCCACATTCAGCTCCTAGCGCTTGATGAACCACTCCGAGGAGTACTGGAAGGCCGTAGCGGTGTTGATGTCGGCCATCCCACCGACCCTTTCGTTACGCACGGAGATGATGTCGGGGTACCACAAGTAAAGGTAGGGTAGCTGCTCGGCCAGCAGACGCTGGATGCGTCGGTAGATGAGCACCTGCTCCTGCACTCCGGTGGCCTTGAGCCCCTCCTCGAGCAGTTTGTCTAACTCGGGATTTTTGTAGTTGGGGATGTTGTTGCCCTTGTCGGCAGCGGAGGAAGCATAGTAGGGGGTTACATCGGGGGTCGGAGGGGTGCTCCACCAGGCCAGGGTGGCTTCGTACTGGCGGTTGACGAACATCTTCTGGATGTAGGCATTCCACTCCATCACGTTGACGTTGGCCTTCACCCCGATGGCCTTCCAGTACTGCTGTACCAGCAGCGTGGCCGGAACCAGATAGCCGAACTGCCCGGTAGGCATGTCGATCTCGAAGGGCTTGCCATCTTTTTGCAATACCCCATCGGGGCCAGGGGTCCAGCCGGCCTGGGCCAGCAGTTGCTTGGCTTTCTCTGGGTTATAGGGATATTGGGGCACGTCCTTCACGTAAAAAGCTTTTTGCAAGGGGGCAATGGGACCGGTGGCGATAGTCCCATAACCGCGCACCACCGAGTCAATCATAGCCTTGCGGTCGATGGCGTAGAGCAGGGCCTGGCGCACCCGCACGTCGCGGAAGCGAGGGTCGTTCTGATTGAGCGCTACGAAGTAATAGAGGTTTTGACTCTGGCGCAGCACTTGCAGCTTGGGGTTGCGCTCCGCCCCGGCCAGCAGAGCGGGGTTAGAGACCCCCACGAAATCCAGTTCCCCGGAGATCGCCTGGGCCATCTGGGTGTTGGGATCGGGCACGATCTTGAACACGATCGAACTGATCTTGGGAGTACCGCCCCAGTACTTTTCGTACTTGACCAGACGTACGTAAGAGCCCGGCACGAACTCGGCCACCTGGAAAGCCCCGGTGCCGATGGGGTTCTTCTTGTTAAAGCTGGCTACCTGAAGGGGATTGTCGGCGTTGCCTAAAACGTGCTTGGGGAGGATGCCGGCATAATAGGCCAAGTAGTAGGGCAAAGAGGAAAAAGGCGCGTTGAGCACAAAGCGCACCGTGTAGGGGTTGACCACTTCCACGGTTTTGACTTTGCTGAAGTTACCGGCGTTTTGCGCGCCCAACTTTTTATTGAGCACTACGTCGTTGAAGGTAAAAGCCACATCTTCCGCGGTGAAGGGCTTGCCGTCGTGCCAGGTCACCCCTTTACGTAGGTGGAAGGTCCAGGAGAGCCCGTCTTGGGACACTTTCCAACTTGTAGCCAGACCGGGGGCTGGGCTCAGATCTTTCTTGTTGTAACGCACCAATTGATCGAAGACGATGGTGTTGATCAGGTTGGACTCCACCACGGCCCCCGGGGTCCAGGGGTTTAAGGTGGGGTCCGCATTGGTTGCCAGGTTTAAGGTCGCGCTGGGGTCATAATCCTGGGCCAGCACTCGGCTCAGGCTAAGCGTCCCTGCCAGCAACACCGCGCTTATACTGCCAAACTTCCACCGTATACCTTTCATCACTATGAGCCTCCTCTTACTGAAGCCGTTCCTCTAAATGGGGTAGCCGAGCTGCCTTGAGATGGCCCGGGCTACCTGGACAATGAGTTCAGTAAAGCGAGCCAGGGTTGGGTCATCCACCCGGAAGGCTGGCCCTCCCACGCTGATTCCACCGGTTACCTGGCCGCTGTGGTCGAAGATAGCCGCTCCTACCCCGCGGGCAGCTAGATCAAAGTCCCCGTCGCTTACCGAATATCCTTGCTCCCGGATCTGGGTCAGTTCCTGCCGCAGTTTGGCTGGCTCCATCACGGTGCGCTCGGTATAGCGCGGATAGCTGGATAGTCGGCTCAGGATGCGTTCTCGCTCGGTCTCGGGGAGGTTAGCCAAGATGGCCTTGGGAACCGCTCCGGCGTGAAGCGGCACCGATTGGCCCAGCACCGAAGCCACCCGTACCCGCTGGGTGCTGTCCCGCCGATCAACGCATACTGCCAGTTCGCCTACCAGCACGAAGAGGTTAACCGACTCCCCGGTCTCGGCAGCCAGCCGATCCATGAACGGAGCTGCTATGTCTACTAGCGAAGATGGTTGGTTGCCTGCAGAGGCAGCGGCCAGTACCCCCAGGATTGGGGTTAGCGAAAAGCGTCCGTCGGCATCGGTGCGCAAGAAGCCAGCTTCTTCGAGGGTTTTTAAGGAACGGTACACCTGGTTTTTCTCCAGACCCATCCTTTGGGTCACCTCGGTCAGGGTGAAGCGGTGCGGCGGGGCCGCAAAGGCGAGCAGCACCTGGAGGGTGCGGTAGGAAGAATTCATAACATACTGGTTCGGGCTCTGATTCACCATGTGATAACCTTTCACAATGTGAAAATTTCCTAACAAGCTATTACAACCCTTTACATCTGTCAAGCCGAGATCTTCGATGCTTCGATGCTTCGAGGTTCCAAAGTTTTTCTGTCACTGCACTTTACGAAATTGAGTGGGTAGCGTATCATTGGGTAAATCTGTTTTATTTAGTAAAGCACAAAGAGTTTCATCTAAGTGCTCCCCACCATGGACCGATATGTCATTCAAGCGGCATACAAGACCTTACAAATACTGTTGGTGTTTGGTGAGGCGCCCCATCGCTTCACCGCAGCCCGCGTCGCGGAGCTGACCGGGATGGATCGCGGCCAGGTATTTCGTTCGTTGCGCACACTCGAGCGGGCCGGGTTGGTGCGGCTAGAGGACGACCAGCACTACGTTCTCTCGAGGGTGATCGGTACCCTAGCCCTGGCTGGGCACCGGGTTAATTCCTCCCTAACTGAGCTGGCCCGGCCCTACTTGAACGAACTGGCTCGTTCGACCGGCGAGACCGCTGTGTTGGGGGCCCTCTCGGGGGAGAGCATGATCCTATTGGATCTATGCGAGAGCAACCGGGTGGTGCGCTGGGCTTCGCTCATTGGCCACGCTTTCCCACTCCACGCTGGCGGGGCGCGGGCGGTGCTGCCTTATCTACCCAAAGCACAGTGGGAGCGCCTCCTGGAGCGGTTGCCCGAGTTGCCGGTCTACACCCCTTATACCCTTTCTCGCCCCGAATCTTTGCTGGAGGATATACAGCGCACTTACAGGCAGGGCTATTCAGTAGGGGATCAAGATTATGACCTCGAGACCCGCTCGGTGAGCGCTCCCATCTTTAACCAGCAAGGCCGGGTGATCGGGGCGCTCAGCCTGGCGGGACCTTCGTATCGCTTTGCCCTCGAGTCCATTCCAGCTTATGCCCAGGCAGTGATGGAGTATGCCCAGCAGATCTCGCGGCAATCGGGGTACGCGGGACTTTATCCCAACCCCCATACCGAGCTTGCCCTGGAAGGGGGTGAGAACTGAATAACATGGCTGAACACCCGGCTTAGCCCCGCGGTCGTGAGCATGGGAATTGGAAGGGGAGGGAGCATTAAATGAGAAAGTGGGTCGCTAACCAAAGGAAAATCTGGCTGGCTTTAATCTTGGCCTTCGGTTCAGGGGCGCTAGCCCAAGCACAGGTAAGCTATACCGCCGCTCAAGCCAGCCAGGGGCAACAGATTTACCAGGCGCAGTGTGCTATGTGCCACGGGACGCAGCTTCAAGGGCAATCGGGGCCACCCCTCAAGGGAGATCAGTTCCTTAGTAAATGGCAGAAGAACTCGCTCGAGGACTTCTACTACATTATGTCCACCACCATGCCGCTGACTGCTCCCGGTAGCCTCAGCCAAGATCAATACCTCGCTATCTTGGCTCACGTCCTGAGCGCCAACGGTTTCAAACCCGGCGATAAGCCGCTGGCTAGGGCCAATCTTAAAGACCTCAAGTTCTCCGCTGCAGCCCAGGCCGCACAAGGACCGGCCACGGTGGTGAGCGCCCCGCTTCCAGTAAAGATCACCGGGCCCACCCAGGCCGAACTCAACAACTCTGAGTTTTCCCTGGACTCCTGGCTGATGAACAACAAAGGGTACATGAGCCAGCGCTTCGCCACCGCGATGAACATCAACCGCAGCAACGCCAAGAACCTGAAGCGAGTCTGCACTCTGGATCTGGGCGACCTGGGGGGCTTTCAGGCTACTCCAGTGGTCTACAAAGGCGTGATGTTTATCACCAAGGAAAACCGCACCATCGCGCTCGATGCCACCAACTGCAAAAAGTTCTGGGAGCACACTTATACCCCCAGCGGCCCGGTAGCGCTGGCCACCAACCGTGGGGTGGCGATCTACAATGGGATGCTCTTCCGCGGGACCGGCGACGCCCACATCATCGCCCTCGATGCCAACACCGGCCAACTCTTGTGGGACAAGAAGATCGAGGACTCCACTGACGGTTACTTCACCAGCTCAGCCCCCATTGTGTGGAACGACCTGGTCTTTATGGGCGAGGCCGGGGCGGACTGGGGCATCAAAGCTAAGATGCACGCCTTCAACGTGAAGGATGGCTCGGAAGCCTGGAGCTTTGACGTAATTCCCACAGGGAATCAAGAAGGAGCGAATACTTGGGAAAACGCTGATTCCACCACTACCGGCGGCGGTTCTATGTGGACTACTTACAGCCTCGATCGGGAGAGCGGGTTGCTCTATATCTCGGTGGGTAACCCTGCCCCTGACTTTGCCGCCAACTATCGTCCCGGGGCCAACCTTTTCACTGATTCGGTGATCGTTTTGGATGCCAAAACCGGCAAGCTCAACCACTACTACCAGCAAATTCCCAACGACGATAAAGACTACGACACCTCGGTAGCCCCATTGCTTTTCCGGCTGAACGGCAAGCTGTACGCCAGTGTGCCCACCAAGGCTGGCTTCCTCTTCACCTACGATGAGAGCGCTAAGCAGCAAGTCTATAAGGTGCCCACCGTAACCATTAAGAATGCCGACCAGCCTCCCACTGCCGAGGGCACCCCGATCTGCCCCAACTACACCGGAGGAAGCCAATGGTCCGGGCCGTCATTTTCGCCAGTGACCCGGCTTCTCTATGTCAACTCAATTGATTGGTGTGGGGTGGTAAAGCTAGGTGAGGTGCGTTACGTGCGCGGCCAGCTCTTCTTCGGCGGCTCAATGCAACTCGATCCCATTGAGAACTCTAAAGGCTACACCACCGCTTTCGATGCCCTCACCGGGAGGATGTTGTGGCGGCATACCACCGACGGGGGGGTTCGTAAGGCCAGTCCGGTGACCTCGACAGCGGGCGGCCTGGTGCTGGTAGGTGATACTGACGGTACCTTCTACGTACTGGACGCCAATAACGGCAGTGTGCTCTTCCAGGAGAACATCGATAAAGCCCCCATCGGGGCCGGGATCGCCACCTACGTGGTGGGCGGCAAGCAGTACATCGCGGTGCCTGCCGGGAACACCTCGCGTGGGGCCACTGGGGTGAACGCGGTCCCCTCGAGGATCGCCATCTTCACCCTGCCTTAGTGCCTATGGTTCGCTCGGCTACGCTCGAGTAGAACTCGATCCGAGCGTAGCCGAGATTCCTAACCGCGGCCTGACCGACGAAGGAGGAAATCCCCCATGCCCAAACGTACCCTGTTGGTTCTAACCGCGCTCGGCCTTTCTTTAGGCCCGGCGCTGGCTCTCCAGCCTGTTTTGACTACGGAAGAAATACAAAGAGCCCTCAAAGAGGGCAGTGCGATGAATACCCCGCGCAACGGCTACATCTTGGGCGACTATCTGCTCAAGGAGTACAACGACGGGATCTCGCTCAAGCCGGGAGACGGGGAGGTGGACGCCATCATCGTAGCGACCCCTTACGAGCGGGTGCGCTACTTCGGCTACCTCGAGTCTATCCAGCGCAAGCTGGTTACGGAGGCCGCCTTGAACGCTGTGGTGGAGCGCTACAAGAATAAGCTGACTTTCGTAATCTTCACTCACAGTCCTTATACGGTAGATCAAGAAGTTGAGCAGTGGACCAAGGCTTACGGCAGTAGCAAGATCACCGACGAGGAGGGGAAAACCCGCCAGCGGAGCTACCTCGACCAGTACCAGGAGGCTACGCTCGAGGTAGACGGCAAAACCTACACCGCCAAGCCCAGCGTGGACGGGCCCTACACTGACATCTTCTCGATCCAAGGTTCCCGCCCACAGTCGCGTTTTTTAGGGCTTATCAGCTACAGCTTTGACTTAAGCGACCTCGCTGCAAACGGTAAGATTAGTGAAGTGGGAAAGTTTAGTTTCAAGGATAGTCAAGGCCAGACTACCTATAGCGAGACGGTAGACCTCGGCAAGTACTTTTAACTGAATTTACGCGGCCTCCACCTGCACCGATAACAGAGGGCTCAAATCCAAGCTCAGCTTGCCTGCGATCAGCCTCCGTCGGCATGGAAGGCTACTTTGCCCGTTAGGCAAACACGCCGAGTGGCATCTTGCTCGGCGAGACTACGCCCTTAGTCGGGGAATATATGATCCAGTGAAGCTACACGTAGCCGCACTGAGCTTCGTGAATTAGAACTTTCACCCTCCCCGCTCATCTTCCCAACCCGCTTTCTCCCAGGGGATGTGGCCGAATACCCGGTAACCAAGGGTGTTTGAGCCTCGCCGGTTTCTCGGCGGGTGGCCCAGGTGCGGCGCCCGTCCTGGATGAGCGGGCCTTCCTTGGGAACCACCTTCTCGTCTGCGCCCAGCCTGGGGGGCTGGGTGGAGGCGGTGCGCGAGACTGGCCCGGTAGGGGTGGGGGTTCAGGATCCGGCGATTGCGGCGGGGTGGCGCTGGCTGGGCAGGCGGCCCATCTCCTGTAGGCTTTTGCGTCCGCGGGTTGAAGGTAATCGCCGCCGGGGTGGCTTGGCTAGCGGTCCTTCAAGGGTTCAGGGCCACCGCGTCCCCCGGCTCCGCGGCCGCAGGGTGGCTCGAGACCGCCGTGGATTCCAGCGGAAGACCCCAGAGCCGCGCTACCTGGATGGCCAGCAAACCCCCGGCCGGCTGCACCCAGCCTTCCACCACCAACACCGGGGCGCTCTGCACCGTTCGGGCGTAGCGCTCCCATAGCGGCGGGGCCAGGATGAGCTGGGCCAGCTGCGCGCCGTCCTCCACGACCACGAAAGCAAACCCTCGAGCCGAGGGGGGCTTTTGCAGAAACTTGAACAGGCCCGCGGTGCGCACCGGGCCTCCTCCCCGCCGTTGCAGCGAGACCAGGGGCTTGCAGCCCAGCTCGAGCAGCCTCGAGCGCATCAGATCCAGCGGGTGCAGGGCCAGCTCGCTATAGCCCTTGGTCTGGTAGTCCCAGGCCATGCGCTCGGGGAGTTCCAGGGGAGGCAGGGCCGGGGTGGGGGGCAGGGGAGCTTCCAGCCAGGGCCGCGCCCCTTTGGGGTGGGTCTGCAGCAGGGCCTGGGCCTGGTACAGCGCGGCGCGCCGGTCCAGCATGGCATCGAAGGCCCCCGCCCGTACCAGGTTCATCCACACATCGCGCGGCAGGGCCACCCGCTGGTAGCAGTCCTCGGGGGAGGCGAAGGGGCGCTCCAGCCGCTCCAGCAGGATGGCTTCGGCCTGGGTTTGCGACAGGCCCCGGACGGCGGTGAGGGGGAGGCGTACCCCTTTGCCCTGGGGGGTTTTCTCGCAGCGGTAGTGCAAGCCGCTGTGGTTGATGTCCAGGGGCAGCACCGCGAAGCCCTGCCGGTGGGCCATCTGGCGCAGGGTGTCGGCCGGCCAGAAGCCCGGCCGTTCGCTCATGAACGCGGCCCAGTACTCAGCCGGGTAGTGCCGCCGCAGCCAGGCGCTGGCGTAGGCGTGCTGGGCGAAGGCGTGGGCGTGGGAGGCGCAGAAGCCGTAACCGCGAAACTCGGCCACCATCTGCCAGATGGCCCGGGCCTGCGCGGGGGTGGCCCCCAGGGTGCGCTCGACGGCCTGGATGAACTGCGCGGCCTCCGCCTCGAGCGGCTCTCCCTCCTCGGCGCGGGCGATTCGCTTGCGCAGCCGTTCGGCCTCGGGCCAGCTGTAGCCGGCACACTCGTGCAGGATGCGCAGCTGCTGGTCCTGGTAGAGCAGCACCCCCCGGGTCGGCCCCAGGATGGGGGCTAGGGCCGGGTGCACCACCGACTCGGCCTCCAGCCCCTGGGCCCGCCGCAGGTAGGGATGCACGGTGCCCGACTGGATGGGGCCGGGGCGGATGAGGGCGATCTGGTGGGCCAGCTCGGTCCGGCTGCGGGGCTTGACCCGGGGGGAGGTCTGCATCTGGGCCGGGCTCTCGAGCTGAAACAGCATCAGCGTATCGCCCGCCTCCAGCGCGTCCCAGACCGCCGCCTCGTCGGGCAGGCGGAAGAGGTCCAGCCACACCCCCTCGCTGCGGTATACCTCCTCCCGGGCCCGTTCCAGCACGCCCAGCATCCTCAGGCCCAGCAGGTCGCACTTGATCAGGCCCATCTGCTCGACCCCGTCCTTGTCCAGTTGCAGGTGTACGATCCCCCCGCTGCTCCTTTGCAGGGGGGAGTAGTGGGTCAGGGGGTGGGCGGAGAGCACCACCCCGCCGCTGTGGGGGGCCAGGTGGCGCACGTGGCCCGGCTCGATCTGCTCCAGCAGCCACAGCAGCACTTCCTTGAGCGGACTGTCCCCCAGAACCTCGTCAAAGACGGCCTGGGCCCGGCGGGCCTGGTGGGGCCGCAGGTGGCGGTAGTCGCGGCCCAGCCGCCGGCTCAGCGCGGTGCGCTGGTGCGCGGGCAGGTCCAGGGCCCGGCCCAGGTCCTGCAGGGCGGAGGGCAGCCGGTAGGTGATGTAGTTGGCGGTCATGGCCTCCCGGCGCCCTCCGCCGAAGCGCCTTTCCACCCAGGCCAGCACCTCGTCGCGGCGGTGGGAGGCCAGGTCGATGTCCACGTCGGGGGTGGAGCGCCGCCCGGCGTGCAGGAAGCGCTCGAAGAGGAGGTCGTGCGCCAGGGGGTCCACCTGGGAGATGCCCAGGGTATAGCAGACCAGGCTGCCGGCGGCGCTGCCCCGTCCGGCCGCCAGGATGCCGCGGGAGCGGCAGTAGTCCACGATCTCCGCCTCGAGCAGGAAAAAGCCGGCCATCTCCATCTCCTCCACCACCCCCAGCTCGTACTCCAGCCGGGCCCGGGCGGCCTCCCGCGCGCTGGCGGGATAGCGCTGCTCCAGCCCGGCATAGCACCGCTGGCGCAGGTAGGCCGGGGCCGAGAGCCCGGGCGGTAGCCGGGGCGGGGCGGTCTCCAGGCGCTCGGGTAGCAGCTCGAAGGCGCAGGCCTGGGCCAGCCGGGCGGTGTTGGCCAGGGCCTCGGGAAAGGGAAAGCGGTCGCGCAGCTCGGCCAGGGAGGGCAGGTACTGGGCATCGTTTCGGACCGCCTGGGGGTGCGGGGTGTGGACGCTGATGCCCAGCCGGGCCGCGGTGAGGGCCTCGTGCAAAGGGTAGAGGGACTGGACCGCGTAGCGCACCTCCGGGGCCGCCACCACCGGCAGGGAGAGCTCGCCGGCGTAGGCCCGCAAGGCCCGCACCCGCCGGTCATCCTCGGGGTAGAACTCGTGGAACAGCCCGATCCACAGCCGCTCCGCAAACGCCCTGCGCAGGGTGGAGAGCAGGCCCTGCAAAACCGCGGACTTTCGCGCGGCCAGCAGGCGGCTGACCGGCCCGGCCCGGCCCCCGCTGAGCAGGTGCAGGTCCTCGGCGTGGGCGAGCAGTTCCTCGAGCTCGACATAGGGGGTCTCCCGCTCCCGGGCCAGGGTGATGAGCTCGCCGAGGTGGCCATAGCCCCGCCGCGAGGCCGCCAGCAACACCACCGGATAGATCTGCGCCTGCACCCGAAGCGGCACGGTGGCCCCGGTGAGGGGCTGCAGGCCCAGGCCGCGGCAGGCCTGGTGCAGCTCCACCGCGCCCGCCAGCGAAAGCCAGTCGGTCAGGGCCAGCGCCCCGTACCCGAGTTCGGCGGCCCGCCGGGCCAGCCGGGAGGGGCTGCTCACCCCACCCCCCTCGGAAAAGTAGGAGTGCACGTGCAAGGCCGCGGGCTTCAGTCGAGAATCCGGGTCAGCACCCATAGGCCGCTTCCCTCCTGGTGGTAGATCTCCAGGGTCAGACCGCCCTCCACCTCGACCCACCAGTAGGCGCGGGGGCCCTCGCCCAGCACCCAGCGGCCCTTGCTGCGCCAGCGCCTCACATAGCGCAGCACCTCCCGCCGCCGGCGATAGACCACCGCCCTCGGCCGCCCGTCGGGGTGGGAATCCACCGCGACCGCCCGGCCCACCCGGCGCATCAGGGACCCCCCTCTACCACCCGGACCCAGACCGCCTGCTGATCCGCGGCCAGGGCGTAGGGATCGAGCTCCCGCACCCGTACCAGCGTCCCGGGGAACCGCTCGGCCACCGCCCGGGCGGCCGCGCCCTGCGGGCGGCTTTCCCACAAGGCCCCCTGGACCCCCGGGCGGCGCAGGTCCGAGAGTTCGAGGGCGATCTGCTGCAAAGGGAGGCCCAACGCCCCGGTGTCTTCCAGGGTCCGCCGGGCCAGGCGGTAGATGGGGCCCGGCTGCTGGAGCGGGACTTTGCTCTGGCGGGCGGCCTGGAAGGGGCGGCCGCCGGCCCTCACCCGTACCGTCAGCCGGAAGGCGGCCTTGCCCTGGCGCCCTAGCGCAGCGGATAGCTGCTCGCTCAGGCGCCCGAGGGCCGGCTCGAACGCTAAAGGCTCTCGGGCGGCCTCGGCGAAGGTGTGCTGCGCCCGCAGGGTCGCGGGAATCCTGGCCCGGCCTACCCGGGGGCTCCAGGGACCCCACAGATAGGGCTGCAGAACCCGGTACTCCGGCAGCGTGCGCTCCAGCTGCGGCGCGCTCCACTGCCGCAGGTCCCCCAGGGTGCGCTGCCCCAGCTGGCCCAGCCACTCCAGCGAGTGCGCCCCCAGGCCCAGCCCCTTGAGCAGGTACAGCGGCAGCCGATCCGTCCAGCCCTTTTCCTCCCCCCGGGGCACTGCCCGCACCTGGCCGGGGTAGGCCGATAGCGCCGCCAGCAGGGCCACCTCGCGGTAGCCGGAAAAACCCACCCTCACCCCGTAGGCTTCCGCCAGCGCCCGCGCCGCTGCCGGGTCCAACCGCAGCAGCACCCGACCCGGGCGGAGCGGCTCGACCCAGGGGCTGTGGGCCGGCATCTCCTCCAGCAGCGTCTCCCAGGTGGCCTGCAGCAGGGGGGTGCCCAGCGGGACCAGGTGCAGCCCGGCCAGCCGGGCCCGGGCGGCCGCGCCCCGCATACCCGGGCTCACCCCGGCTTTGCGCGCCGCAGGGCTGAGCGCGATCACCCGGTCGCCTACCGTGACCGCTACCGGCTCCTGGGGCAGCCCCGGGTTCAGCCGGTAGGCCACATACAGCGGCCAGGGGTCAAACAGCAGGGCCGCGACCCCCTCCGCGGAGGGGCTGGGGTCCGGTGCTGGGGGGTGGGAACGGCTTTTGGACATGCTCCTTTTCTGCTATACTGGCAAGACCAATAGAAGACCGCTCCGGGGCAGAACCCTGGGGTGCTAGAGGGGAGGGCGCGCGATGGCGGGCAGGCTGAACGCGCCCTCAAGTCATGGGCCGGGCGGGTTACATAACCACCCCCAGGGTGCGCAGCAGGTGCTCGGGGCTTCGGCCGCGCAGCATGTACTCGAACACCCCCAGCAGACGTAGCTCCCTAGCCGGCAGGGTAAAGCTGGGATACGCCGGGTTATGCGGCTCCAGCAGGACCCTATCCCCCTGAAGGGTTACATACTTGAGGGTGGCCCGGCCGGTCTCCGCATCGGAGACCGCGCAGATCTCCCGGGAGCGGGGCGGGCGGGCCACCTTGCGCACCACCACCACGTCTCCCACCAGGAAGAAATCGGCCATCGAGTCGCTGTCCACCACAAAAGCGCAGGCCTCGGGGCTGCCGGGTAGCTCGAGCAGGCCCAGGTTGTGCTGCACCGCCGGGGTCATCGGTCCCGCCGCGATGTAGCCCAGGACGGGGATGCCCTGGCCCAACAGCAGCTTTCCCTGGGGGGTGAGGACGATCTCGGAGCTGCGACCTTGGCCCCGCGAGAGGACCTCGAGCAGCCCCTTGCGCTCCAGCGCGCCCAGGTGCTGCCGCAAGGCCTGGTAGGAGTAGCCCAGTGCGGCGCTGAGTTCGGGCACGCTGGGCATGCGCCCGAGCTTCCGCTTCAGCGCGGACATCTTCTGGACTACCTGCTGTTGGCCCCTGGTGAGTTGCATCCGGTATCCCTATGCCTGTAAGGTTACAAGTATTTGGTTCGAGAATACGCGCAAGCACCGCCTGGGGTCAAGAGCGGTGGCCCTGTTCGCACAGGCATTTTGGGAACGGCGTTTCCCCTGCACCCTGCCCCTCGGAGCAGGGGGTTCTATGGGGTAGTCCGACGGGGGAAACTCCCGACGAACACCGGGGGCATCCGCCCCGCCAGGGAGGAGCGGGAAGCAGGGTGCCCGCCTGCCGATACGGCGACCGGGTCTAGAGCCTGTTAGGTAGCCATACATAATAGGGGGGCTGCTTTTGCAAGCATCAGAATGGAGAAGGCTAACCAGTGGTAACCTTCGAGGGTCTGTGTGAGTCGCTCGTAATCCCGTGCCAATCGCCTGAAACGCGAGGTCCAGGCGAAGGAGCGCTCCACTGACCAACGCTTGGGCAGAAGCACGAAGCCTTTGCTGGCCCCTGGCTTCTTGACCACTTCCAGATGGATACCCTGTTCCTGGGCGGCGGCTTCGGCCTCGGAACCGGTATAGCCCGGGTCGACAAAGGCGATCTCCACCCGCTGACCGGTGACCGCTTGGATCGCCTCGGCCAGGGCCGCCACCTGCTTGCGGTCATCCTCATTGACCGGAGTGCTGCTCAGGGCTGGCAGTTGCCCCAAGGTGTGCACACCGATATACACCTTGGTGCTTTTACGGCGCTTGTGCCCGTTGTACTTGGCGCGATGCCCGCTCTCCGGGGTGCTCTGCATCACCCTCGAGTCCAGAACCGCTCTGCTAGGTTGAGCCGGTTTGTCCCTGTGCAATCTCAGGATCTCTCGCAGGCCGTGCACAATGTTCTCAAAGCAGTGGTTCTCGATCCAGCGTCGGGTCTGTTCGTAGATCACCCGCCAGGGAGGGAAGTCGTGGGGCATGAGCTCCCACTGGGCCCCGCTGCGCACCCACCCGCGCAGGGCGCCCCCACCTCGCGCAAGTCGTACTCAGACCGTTTTGCGTCCAGTGGTAAGAGCGTCAGATAGGGCACGACCAGGCTCCACTCTTCATCGCTCACGTCGCTGAGGTAGGGCTTTCGCCTCGAGTTCATCATGTCCCGAACATAACCGGTAGCCTATGTTTGGATAAGATTCCCAACAGCCTCTAGGGCATTCCGGGACTTTGCGGTTGCCCTGCATGGAGTACCTCTTTCATTGAGCCAGTACACCCCTTTTTACCTAAACCCTTACACAAAATTCCTTACACGACTCTGCGTTGGCCGATCTCCCTAATTCTTGGCAAAATATTTATTGACTTAGCAAATAATATTTGCTACAGTCTTGCTTAAAGGTAACTCATGGAGCTATCCGAGCTGATTCTCGCGCGGCGCATGCAGCTGCGATTGACTCTCACAGAGCTATCCAAGCGTACAGGCTTATCAGTGCCGTTTTTGTCTCAGGTAGAGAAAGGTGTTAGGGGATTGTCTTTGACTTCCTTAAAGAGCATTGCTGAAGGGCTCGGCGTGAGCATGAACTACTTCCTCGATACCCACGACCAGGATGAGCGGGTACGCTCCATAGACGACCTGCATTTCTTCAGCCTCGATGGTTCGAAGATCCGCTATGCCCGGCTGGGTTCAACCTCTAAAGGCCGTGAGTTGGAGCCTCTGTACGTGGTGATTCCTCCTAGGTATGACAGCAAGGAGATATCTAAACATCCGGGGGAGGAGTTCTTCTTCGTCCTGAAAGGCAAGCTCACTGTGCAGGTGGGTAAGAAAACCTATCACCTGGGGCCAGGCAACACTATCCATTACAAGTCGGGACTGCGCCATGGCTGGCGAAACGATGGCGATGAAGAGGTTCACCTGATCTCGGTTACCAGTATGCCGCTTCTATAGGAGGATGCATGGAAGTTTTTAGGCTGAAATACCCGAGTGCTCCTGAGCGAGTGCTGTCGTTGCTGGAATTGGAGCCGGAGCAATGGGCGGGTCTTAAGATGGGCACGGTCCGTCTGAATAAGGGGGAGTGGGTTCCTTTAGAGGGCTATTCCAAGCACGAGCAGCATGAGCTGTCAGTAATTTTGAGTGGCGGGCTCGAGGTCGAATGTGCCGGAGAACAGTCCATGCTTCAAGCGGGCGAGGTATCGCTAATCCCCGCGGGCGAAGAGCATAGGGCTCGGGCTACTGAGGACACTGAACTGATCTGGTTTTGGTTTGGCCGGGTTGAGCGGGTCTCAGAGGAGGACGTATGAAGAAAGCAATTTGGTTGGTGGCCCTGGTAGTGCTAGCGAGCTTTAGTTTGGCGCAGCAGCGGGTGCTGCGGCTAGATAATTCAGCTCCAGGCGAACTTGATCCACACAAAGCCAACGACTACTCCGGCTCGGTGCTGGCCTATAACCTCTATGACACGTTGGTAATGCCAGATCCGGAAAAGGGGGTGAAGCCTCACTTGGCTACGGCGTGGACGATATCCAATGGAGGGAAGACCTACACCTTCACCCTGCGTCGGGGGGTCAAGTTCCACGATGGCAGCGAACTCCAGGCTGATGATGTAGTTTTTAGTTACGAGCGGGTTAAAGCTTTGAACCAGGGCTTTGCTTTTTTGTTTTCGCAATGGGTGTCCTCGGTAAAGGCAATTAACCCCTATACTGTACAGTTCAACCTATCAGGGGTTTATGCGCCTTTTCTGGCCACCTTAGTGCGCCTTCCGGTGGTCAACAAGGACCTGGTGCTGAAAAACAAGAAGGAGGGCAAGTTTGGGGAGAATGGCGACTATGGACAAGCCTTTCTCTCTAGCAACGACGCCGGTTCGGGGGCCTACAAGGTAGTCTCCCATAATCCCCAAGAGCTTACCGTGATGGAGAAGTTCAAGGATTATTTCCTGGGCTTTTCTCCTAAGGCTCCGGATATTGTGCGGCAGCGGTACTCTCTTGAATCTTCCACTATGCGTACCCTCATGGTCCGCAAAGAGCATGATATCTCCAGCCAATGGCATCCCCAGGAGGTTTTCAAGGCGCTGGCTGCCCAACCCGGGATCGAGCTAATCACTGAGGGTGGATCGGGCTCGTTGCTCCTTAAGCTCAACACTCAGCGGGCCCCCACCGACGATGTTAACTTCCGCAAGGCCATGGCCCTGGCTTTTGACTACGAAGCTTTGCGGAGCACGCTAAAGATCACCGATACAGTCTCAAGCGGTAAACCTGCCCGTGGCCCTCTACCGGCGGGAGTTCCCGGTTATGACGCTTCCCTTCCTTTTCCTAAGCGTGACTTGGCTGCGGCTAAGGCGGCATTGGCCAAGTCCAAGTACGCGAACCAACTCGGCAGTGTAGTGATCGATATGGCCTGGGTAGCTGAGGTTCCCGCTGAGGAGAAGATGGCGTTATTGTTCCAGCAGAACATGGCTGAACTGGGCGTGAAGGTCAACATCACCAAGGTGCCCTGGACCGCTCTTACCGAGCGCTTTGCTAAACCTGAAACCACGCCCAACATTTATCCGCTTTTCACTGGCCTCAACTACCCCGATCCCGATGGCCTGCTGTACGTGATGTACAGCTCTAAAGCCGCCGGTACTTTCTGGTCGTCGAGTTGGCTCAGGGACGCCCAGGTTGACAGACTACTTGATGAGGCCCGGGCCACCTCGGATAACAGCAAGCGCATGGAGATGTACAAGCAAGTGCAAAAGCGCGTGGTGGATCTGCAAACCGATATCTTCGGCTACGACAACCTGGCCGTGTTCGCCAAACAAGCCAACATTAAGGTGCCTACCCTGGAGGATGAGTCTAAGTCTGTCTCTACTACCGGTGCCAACTGGCTCTTCCGACTGATCGAGGTGAACTAGAACCTTTTCCGGGTGACCTGTAGTGGTTTGTCTCAGGTCACCCAAAGTTCTGTGAGCTTCTCCCGCTCGGGAACGCCCGAACACACCTGGTTAATGCTGTTTGAAAATCCCTCAATGGAGAAGTGGTGACGAACTTTTTTGCCTATCTCGGCCATCGCCTGCTTACCTCAATAGGGGTGCTCCTCGGGGTATCGATTCTGATCTTCGTGATCGCCCGGGTGATCCCTGGAGATCCTGCCCGGATCGCTTTGGGGCCAATGGCCACGCAAGAGCAGGTGCAAAATCTGCGAAAAGAGCTTTATCTGGATCGACCTTTGCCACTGCAGTACTTAGAGTTCGTCAAACGTTTGGTTCAGGGTGACTTGGGCATGTCGCTCTACACCAAGCGGGCGGTCACTACTGACCTCGCTGAGTTCTTCCCAGCCACGTTAGAACTAGTGCTGGTTGGCGGGTTAATGATGGTACTGGTGGGATTGCCGCTGGGTATCCTGGCTGCCTATTACCGCAACCGTTGGCCTGACAATTTGGCTCGGGTTTTCGCCTTGCTAGGGGTAGTTACACCGAACTTTGTGTGGGCTATTTTCCTGGTGTTGTTTTTTGCTTATTGGGTTTCGGTATTGCCAGTCGCGGGTCGGTTGGGTGACGCTTTCCTACCGCCGCCACGGATCAGTGGGATGATTACGCTGGACGCTTTGCTGGCGGGGCAGTGGGCTACATTCTGGGATGCACTCAAACACATGATTTTGCCCGCGACTGCCCTGGCTATGGCTGGGTTGGGCCAAGCTGCGCGGCTTACCCGGGCTAACATGCTCGACACCTATGGAAAGCCCTACATTGAAATGGCTCGGGCTTTTGGTCTTCGTGAGTCTACAATTGCCTTTAAGTATGCTTTACGTCCAGCGATGATCCCCACCCTTACCATCCTTGGACTAGATCTGGCAGCCATGTTGGGAGGGGCCTTCTTAGTGGAGGCGGTATTTAACTGGCCGGGCATGGCCCGCTATGCGGTACAAGCTATCATTCGCAAGGATCTGAATGCCATCGTTGGCACTACCCTGGTGATTGCGGCTTTCTTTTTGCTCATCAATATAGTGGTGGATCTGGTGGTGGGCTATGTGAACCCCCGCATTCGCTATCGTCAGGGGGATCACTGATGGTCGGCGTGTTCAGATCCAGGGCCTGGTACCGCTTCTCTCGGAACCCACTTTCGGTGGCGGGACTGATGCTAATCTTGTTGATCATGCTGCTAGCCATTCTGGCCCCATTTGTCACTCCCTATCCGGCCCATGCTGGCAGTTTCACTAACTTTACTGAGGCCTCGCTGCCCCCTTCGGCCAAGTACTGGTTCGGCACCGATACCATTGGGCGGGACATACTAACCCGGGTCATCTTTGGCTTTCGAGTTTCGCTCATGTTGGGGATAGTGGTTCTCTTGCTGGCGGTACCGGTAGGGGTGTTGCTAGGGCTGCTGGCAGGTTACTTCGGAGGGCGCACTGAAGCCATCATAATGCGCATTACTGACGTGTTTTTGTCTGTGCCTCCATTGGTGCTAGCCCTGGCTGTGCTAGGCTTTTTGCCGCCTAATCTGTTCAACGCGATGATAGCGGTTACGGTGATGTGGTGGCCTTGGTACACCCGCCTTGTCTACAACCTGACCCGCTCGGTGCGCACGGAAGGTTTTGTTATCGCTGCAGAGGTGATTGGAGCGCCCAAGTGGCACATCCTTTTCCGCGAAATACTTCCCAACTGCACCCCTTCGATCCTCACCAAGATGACCCTGGACATGGGTTTTGTAATCCTGATCGGCTCGAGCCTTTCCTTCCTTGGTTTGGGGGTACAGCCCCCAACCCCTGACCTTGGCTCGATGGTAGCTGAGGGAGCCAAGTACCTTCCTGACCAGTGGTGGATTTCAGTGTTTCCAGGGCTGGCTGTGCTGATTTGCGTATTGGGCTTTAACCTGCTAGGTGATGGGTTGCGTGATCTGCTGGATGTGGAGGTGTAGATGGCAGCCTTGCTGCGAATTTCTGATCTCCATCTACACTTCAAACTTTTTGAAGGGATCTCCTACGTGCTCAAGGGGGTGAACCTCGAGGTTGGCCGGGGCGAGCGGGTAGCTTTGGTGGGAGAGTCTGGATGTGGCAAGTCGGTCACTTTGCGGCTCATCTTGGGGTTGGTACGGCAAAACAACGCACAAATTAAAGGTCACATTGAATTTGACGGACTGGATCTGCTTCATAGCCCAGCGGCCAAGCTGCGGGAACTGCGGGGACGACGCATTAGCCCTATTTTCCAGGACCCCATGGCTTCCTTGAACCCCACGTTTACCATCTTCGACCAGATGAGTGCGGTGATCCGCCGCGGAGGCAAAGCCCGCCGCCGGGCCGAGGTTTTCGAACTGGCCCGCTCGGCTTTGCGGCAGGTTGCCATCACCGACCCAGAGCGAGTGTTGGGGGCCTATCCCTTTCAGCTCTCGGGGGGTCTTAACCAGCGTGTGTTGATTGCCATGGCTTTGGTAAACCAGCCAGACCTGATCCTGGCTGACGAGCCTGGCACTGCGCTCGATGTGACGGTACAGGAGCAGACGCTACGGCTCATGCGACGGCTTACTGAGGAGACCCACTCGGCGGTACTGCTGATTACCCATAACTTAGGGGTGGTGCGCGAGTTTGCCGAAAGAGTGTATGTGATGTATGCCGGAAGCGTGGTAGAGGAGGGGCTAACCAAGCAAATCTTCGCTAGCCCCAAACATCCTTATACCCGGGCTCTCCTAGCCTCAGTTCCCAAGCTGAGTGGGGGAGAACTTCCTCAGGGTATCGAGGGATTTGTGCCTGATTACACCAAACCGCCCTCCGGATGCCGCTTTCATCCGCGCTGCCCCCACGTCCACGCCGCTTGTCAGCGAGATCAGCCCCTGCGTGACCTGGGCAACGGTCATCGCGTGGCCTGTGTCCTTTATGAAGAGGTGAGCCGTGCCTGAGGCTTTACTCGAGATCCGTGGGCTGAGCAAGCACTACGTGACCCGCACGGGCGTGGTCAAAGCCCTTGATGGGGTGACCCTGGATGTGTTTCCTGGTGAGACCCTGGCGGTGGTGGGTGAGTCCGGCTCGGGCAAGACGACCCTGGCCAATCTGGTGCTGGGTGCTGAAGGGCCGACGAGTGGTAGTCTCAGGTTTCAAGGCCAGGAACTCGGTACAAACCGGGCCCTGGGTCTGCGCCGTCAGATTCAGTACGTCCAGCAAAATCCCATGACCACCCTGAATCCTCGTCGCACCATCTTTCAGAGCATTCAGGTCCCCCTACAGACTCACCGGGTGGGTTTGACGAACGATCATCGTAAGCGGGCGGCTGAGCTATTACAGGTAGTAGGGATGAGCCCGGAATACCTCGACCGCTTCCCCTCTGCTCTCTCTGGCGGCCAGAGGCAGCGGGTGGCTATTGCCCGAGCCCTGGCGGTCGAGCCAAAGCTGCTGGTGCTGGACGAGCCTACCAGTGCCCTGGACGTGAGCGTGCAGGCCAAGGTGCTGGCCCTGCTGATCGAGCTTCAGGCCCGATTCAGGCTCACTTATGTCTTTATCACTCACGACCTCTCGGTAGTGCGCAACATCGCGGATCGGGTGATGGTGATGTATCGAGGCAAGGTGGCCGAGATCGGCCCCACGGCTGAGCTCTTTCGTGACCCCGAGCACCCCTATACCCGCATGCTCATTTCCTCGATTCCGGTTGTCTCTGAGGAAGAAGAAGCACTCAAGCCGCAGTGGCCCTGGGAGCGAAACCTGGCTCTCGATAGCGCTGCGGTCTCACAGGGCTGTCCTTTTGCCCCCCGCTGTCCATTTGCCGAGCAAGCCTGCTGGGCGCAGCTCCCGCCGCTCACTATGGTCCGCGAGGATCACTACTCGGCTTGCCACATGGTGAGCGGAGAGATCCCCAACAAGCTGGTCAAGACATGAAAGGATTGCCATGATCGGACAGAAACTCCCTGAGGTTCAGGAATTCCTGCGTGAGGCCGAGATTGATGGCTGGCTGGTATACGACTTCCGCGGCACCAACCCCTTCGCCGCCAGGGTGTTTGGCCATAGAGGAACCCTGCTTACCCGGCGCTGGTTCTTGTGGATACCGGCTCGAGGTGAACCACAGGTTCTGGTACACGACATTGAGTTCGGTTCCTTCCCGCGGGCAGGCTACGCGCTGCACAAGTACAACAGCCGGCAGACCCTGCTCCAGCAACTGCGCAACCTGCTCGGCGCAGCCAGGAGGGTGGCCATGGAGTATTCTCCCAACGGCAATATCCCCTATGTCTCCAGGGTGGATGGGGGAACCCTCGAGCTCATTCGCTCCCTGGGTGTGGAGGTGGTGAGTTCAGGCGATGTGTTGCAGCTTTTCCTAATCTGGACACCCGAGCAACTGGCCAACCACCTCAAGGCTGCCGAAGTGCTCACCCGCACCAAGGACGCAGCGCTAGAGCTGTTGGTCCAGCACATTGCCCGCCGGGAGCCCATCGACGAGTACCGGCTTCAGCAATACATGAACCGCTTCATCGCAGAACAGGGCATGGACCCCGACCACCCGCCTATCGTGGGCTTCGGGCCGGGAGCAGGGGACCCGCACTACGTGCCCTCGGCCAGCCGCTCCAAGACCCTCGAACCCGGCGATGCCATCCTGATGGACCTGTGGTGCAAGGTGCCGGGCGACAATCCCTTCGCCGACATCACCTGGATGGCCTTCTACGGCTCACCTAGCCCAGAGTTCCTGCAGGCTTTCAAGACGGTGCTGGCCGCGCGCGATACCGGAGTAGAGTTGCTGCAAAACCGCCTTTCGGCCGGGCAGGCCGTGCGGGGAAACGAGGTGGATCGAGTCGTGCGCGAGGTGCTCATTAATGGGGGCTTCGCAGCCAATCTCAAGCACCGCACTGGGCACAGCCTAGGCATACAGACCGTCCACGGAGAGGCCGTCCACTTCGACGACTTCGAGACGCTGGATGAGCGAGCGGTGCTGCCTGGTCTGGGCTTCACTATCGAACCGGGAGTCTACTTCCCCGAGTACGGCGTGCGCAGCGAGATCAATGTCTACAGCACTGCCACAGGCATCGAGATCACCACCGCCAGGCAGACTGAGCTGGACGTGCTGGGCTGAGGCCCGGCCCAGCAGGCGATAGGAGGAAGCATGAAACCATCGATCATTCGCGCGGCTAGCGATGTTGGAGGCACTTTCACCGATCTGGTGTATTTCTACACCGACCCTGCCACGGGCCGCCAGGAGATCGTCACCGCTAAGTCCGACACCACCCCGCCCAATTTTGAGCAGGGGGTGATGAACGTGATTCACAAGGTGGGCCTTACGCTGAGCGACATCGACTTCTTGGCCCACGGTACCACCGTGGTGATCAATGCCCTGACCGAGCGTAAGGGCGTCAAGACCGCCCTCATCACCACTCAGGGGTTTCGCGACGTGCTCGAGATTGCCCGGGGCAACCGCCCGGATTTCTTCAACCTCTTCTACAAGAAACCCGAACCCTTTGTACCGCGTTACCTGCGCCGGGAAGTGCCGGGCCGCCTCTCTCCTCAAGGGGAAGAGCGCCAGCCGCTCGACTTGAGCGGATTGCCGGGGATTCTCGAGGACTTCAAGAAGGAGGGAGTGCAGGCGATTGCCATCTGCCTGCTGCATTCCTACGCCAACCCTGCCCACGAGCAGAGGGTGCTGGAGCGAATGCGCGAACTCTGGCCCGAGGTCGCGGTGGTGGCGTCCCATCAAATTACACGGGAATGGCGGGAGTATGAGCGCAGCAGCACTGCGGTGCTGTCAGCCTACGTTCAGCCCATTGCCGAGCGCTATCTGAGCCGCCTCGAGCAAGGCAGCAAGGCGGAGGGTTTCGCTGGACAACTCTACATTATGCAGTCCAACTGTGGCGTGGACTCTACCGAGCGGGTCAAGCAGATCCCAATTACCATGGTGGAATCTGGCCCGGCTAGCGGCTTTTGGGGAGCGGCTGAACTTGGCCGCTTGATTGGTGAGTCCAATGTGTTGGCCCTGGATATTGGTGGCACCACTGCCAAGTGCTCCCTGATCGAGGGCGGTCACGTCAAGATCATCTCTGATTACTGGATCGAGCGCAGCCAGAAATCGGCGGGCTATCCCATCATGGTTCCGGTGGTGGATCTGGTAGAAATCGGCAACGGTGGAGGGAGCATCGCCTGGGTGGATGATTTCGGCAAGCTTCACGTGGGACCTCAGTCTGCCGGGGCCGTACCTGGGCCAGCAGCGTATGGTCGGGGCGGGGAAAACGCCACTACGACCGATGCTAACCTGGCTCTGGGCCGGATCAACAAAGACTTTTTCTGTGGCGGCGAGATCAAGGCTGACGTGGAGGCCATGAACCGGGCGCTCGACCGGATTGCAGCTCAATTGGGGGTCACGCGAGAGGAAGCCGCCCGTGGCATTGTTCGCATCGCCAACAACAACATGGTCAATGCCCTCAAGCTGGTCTCGGTGAACCGGGGCTACGATCCTCGGGATTTCACGCTGGTGGCCTTCGGCGGTGGCGGTGCCATGCACGCCGTGGCCCTGGCGAGCGAACTGGGGATGCGCAAAGTCGTCATCCCTCGGGCTGCTGACGTTTTCTCGGCCTGGGGCATGCTGATGAGCGACCTGCGGCGGGATTTCTTCGTCACCCGCATTGTAAGTCTGCGCCCGGAAAATGCAGGCGCCATAAACACCTTGCTGGAAGAGGTGACCGCCAACGCACTCAAGCAATTCGCTACCGAGCAGATTGGGGCTGAGCAGGTGCGTTTCCTGCGATATGCCAAGCTGCGCTACGAGAACCAGGAGCACGCTGTCGAGATCCCGCTCCCCGAAGGTCCTATAGAGGCTGGTACTATCGCCATGATCGCTGATACGTTTCACCAGTCCTATGAGCGTGAGTACACCTATCGGCTCCACGCCCCCATCGAGTTCGTGGGAACCCACGTGGTGGCTTTCGCTGCTGTAGGCAAGCTGGAGCCAGCCAAGCTTCCAGTAACCGGCCGCAGCCTGGGGGATGCCAAAAAGGGTCAGCGCGAGGTGGACTTCGCCTTAGAAGGAATCCACCTCTCGGATATCTATGATGGACACCTGCTTGAGCCGGGTATGAGCTTCTCTGGTCCGGCCATCATCGAGACTCGCGGGACCACCATGGTGATCCACCCCGGCAACCGTGTGCGGGTGGATGATTATGGCAATGTGCACATCACCCTTCAGCAGAACGTTTGAGAAGGAGGTGGCCCATGATCAAGACTTCTGACCCCATCACGCTCGAGATCATCCAGAACTCACTGCAGGCTATCAGCGATGAGATGTTCGCGGCCATGCGCAAGACCGCCATGAGCGCCATCATCTACGAAGTGTTGGACATGGGCACCGGTATTACCGATGGGCAGGGGCAGATGGTGACTTCGGGTGCGGGGATTCCTTCTTTTGTAGGGGTATTGGACAAAGCGGTCCAGCGCATTCTCGATATCCATTCGGGTGACATCCAGCTCGGCGATGTATTTGTTACTAATGACCCCTACTACGGAGGCGTCACTCATCTCAACGACGTGGTGTTGGCCATGCCGGTGTTTGCCGGTGGGGAGCTGGTCGCTTGGACCGCTAACATCGCCCACTGGAACGATGTTGGAGGGATGGTCCCAGGTTCGATGTCGAGCAGCGCGACCGAGATTTTCCAGGAGGGGTTGCGCTTGCCAGCGGTCAAGATCATCGAAGAGGGCAAGCCGATCCAGTCGGTGATAGAGATCATGAAGGCCAATAGCCGCCTGCCGGATTTTCTAGAGGGTGACCTATGGGCGGGGATCGCTGCTGTGCGGATTGGTGAGAGGCGAATTCTAGAGCTGGTCGAGAAGTACGGGGTGGAGACGTTCAAAATCGCTCTCGAGCAATACCTTGACTATGGCGAGCAGGTAGCGCTTGCTGCGCTTGCAACCCTTCCCAAGGGAAGGTTCAGTCTCGAGGAAGAGCAGGAAAACGGAGCCATCTACAAAGTGGTGGTGGAGATCAGCGACCGCACGTTCACCGTGGACCTGCGGGACAACCCACCCCAGGATAAAGGTCCCTACAACACCTCGAGGGACGGTGCCCTGGTTTCGACCCAAATGATCTTCAAGGCTATTACCGATAGTAGCCGCACAGCCAATGCTGGGCATTTTCGACCCCTGCGCCTGCTGACCATGCCCGGCACGGTCTTTGACGTGCAGGAACCGGGAGCCTCTGGGTATATCTTCGAGGTGCGAATGCGTTTGTACGACTTGATCTGGCGCTGCTTGGCACCACACCTGGGGCCTGAGCGCTTGCCGGCAGGCCACTTCGCTTCGATTTGTGGGACTGTGATTGGCGGGACCCACCCGGACACTGGGCGGTACTTCACCATCGTAGAGCCACAGATTGGGGGCTGGGGGGCATCGGCCTGGAGTGATGGGATCAGTGCCACTTACAGCGCCGTTCATGGGGAAACCCTTCGGTGCCCCGTGGAGGTAGCTGAGGTCAGGTATGGCCTCTACGTTGACCAGCTCAGGCTAAACGACGAGCCGGGCGGCGAAGGGCAATATCGCGGGGGCAAGGGCATTGTGCTGGACTACCAGGTGCGCTCAGACAATTGCTTCCTTACCCTTTCCTATACTCGCAGCAAGTTCAAGCCTTGGGGGTTGAAAGGTGCGCGAGAAGGTTCGGCTAATTATGTAGAGATCATTCGCGGCGATGGGCGACGCGAGATGTACTCTACAGTCACATCCTTGAGGCTCTACAAAGGTGACGTGATCCGAATCTACACTGCCAATGGAGGGGGCTACGGAGATCCACGGAAACGTTCCAGAGATAAGGTACTCGAAGACCTCAAGAATGGTTATATCGCCAAAGAGCAGGCCAGAGATGTTTATGGGCTTGAGGTGTAGGAGGTGTAGATAGATATCGGCTGTCTGGATGTGAAGGGCTCGATCACGTGAAGGCTGCCCTGAACTTTATGCGCCTGCGGAAATTTGAACTTGCGGCCCGACCTCCTGAGGCTCCCGCTGGAACCCTCGGCCTATAACGAGTATTGACAGGCCCTATTCCGCTGTCTACACTATTTTTACTTTCCGATATACAGAACGTATGTTCTATTCAGTGGAACAACCCGTCCCTCAGTCCGGAGATAACCCCGGGGCCCTCGATAAGCTCCTGATTACGTTGCTGGCCTTTGAACAGCAGCCCTGTTGGAGGTTGAGCGATCTTGCACGAGCCCTCAAGATTCCTAAGGGAACCATGCACCGGCTCCTCCTAAAGCTAGTTTCGTATGGCTTTCTGTATCGACAGCCCGCGACTGAGGCCTACTGCCTGGGGTCAAGAATCAGGGTACTGGCTGCTCGGGGCTGGCCATTTCAGTTCTTGTCCGACTTCGCTCATCCTTATCTGGAACAGTTAGCCCTAACTACGGGTGAAACCGCCTTTCTAACTGTTGTAGAGGGGTTTTACTGCTTGTGCGTGGGCCGGGTGGAAGGAAATCAGCCCTTGCGGTTGACCATGACTGTGGGCGAGAAATCCCCTCTACATCTGGGGGCTTCCAACCAGATCATGCTCGCCTACCTCCCCGAATCTACCCAAGCCGAGATATTAAGGTACTGGATCCCTGAGGAATCCCGACGGCTCGAGATGCAGGAAACCCTCAAAAGCATTCGGAAGAATGGGCACATCTACACCGCTGGACAGCTCACCCCCGGAGTAGCTGCACTGGGAGTTCCTGTGCTGGATGAGGCACATAACCTGCTGGCTGGACTGAGTCTCGCAGGACCTGCCGATCGCTTTTCAATCGAAGTAGCGTATAAGACTTTACCTCTTCAACAACAAGCGGCGTCGGCCATCGCCAGGGAGTTGAAAAGATTGAGCCCTCAAAGCAACGGCCAGAGATAGGGAGGTGTTGAGGACATGCGAATGACACGGATATTTTGGTTGGCTAGCGTTCTAGTGTGGGTAGTCCTAATAGGGAGTGTACAGGCCCAAGTCACGTTCACTTACCTGGAGGGGCAGGAAATACCTACCATCGACCCCGCCAAGCATACTGATGAGAGTTCAATGCATGGTGTAATTAACCTGTACGATCCACTACTCTACCCTAAGGTGTCACAGGGTTCTATGGCTCCGGGGCCTCATGTAGCGGAATCTTGGAAAGTAGATCCCGATGGGCGGACTTATACTTTCAAGATTCGCAGGGGTATCAAATTCCATGATGGAACTGAACTCACGGCCGATGACGTGGTTTTCTCGATGCAGCGAATGCTGGCCCTGAAAAAAGGGTTCTCCTGGCTGTGGCTGAATCTTTTGGACCCCAAGGACGTCAAGGCCCTGGATCGCAACACCGTGCAGTTTAGGTTGTCCCAGCCTTTCGCCCCCTTCCTCTCCACTTTGACTCAGCTATTCGTGGTCAACAAAAAGCTGGTGCTAGCTAATAAAAAGGCGGGACCTTATGGCGATAACGGCGACTACGGCGAGGCCTATCTGACCAATGCGGAGGCTGGGTCAGGACCCTTCCAGCTCAGCAGCTACGAGCGTTCGACAATCCTCGAACTCAAGCGCTTCCCCGACTACTGGAGGGGCTGGAAGCCTGGGCAGATAGAGAAGGTGGTGTACCGCGTGGTTAAGGAAGAGGCCACTATGCGTACGCTTCTCACCAGCGGACAGGCGGACATGATTGATCAATGGCGTACCCCTGTGACTTACGAACAGCTAGCAAAGGCCCCGGGTGTCGTGGTAGATGAGAAGCCCAGTGCCCAACTTTTTCATATCCAGATGAACACCCAGCGAACTCCGCTCAACAACATCCACGTGCGCAAGGCCATTGCGATGGCCTTCGATTACGACACCGCCATAAAGCAGATTTTTAAAGGAGCGCTCCAGGCCAGAGGTCCGGTGCCCTTAGCGGCCTGGGAATCCTACGATATAAGTAGCAAAGATCTGGATAAGTATGGGATCGTAGCTTACAAGTACGATCTCGAGGGAGCCAAAAAGGAACTGCAACTCTCCGGCTTCAAGCCTGGCCAGATCCAGCTCAACTATGTCTTTCCCGAAGGCGGCAACTTGCAGCGCCAGGCCGGGTTACTGTTACAAAGTAGCCTCAACCAGCTTGGCATCAAGCTAAACCTGCAGGAGCTTCCCTGGGCTCGAATTGTGGAGATGTCAGCTTCCGAGTCTAGCACACCGGATCTGGCAGCCATTTTTGATACCCTCAAGTACCCCCATCCGGATAGCCACACTTACGGCATGTACCACCCGAGTGCCTGGGGAAGCTACCGCACCATTAGCCGCTACAGCTACCCTGTTGTGACAGCCCTCCTGGAGCGGGCACGGCGGGCTACGGATCCTGAAAAGCAGATGGAACTCTATCTCCAGGCTACGGGTCTGGTCGTTAAGGACTATCCAAGTATTTACGTGGCGAACCCCATGCACCGCGTAGCTTTGCGTGATAACGTCAAAGGCTACCGCTACGTGGGGCTTCTAGGCTACGATGTGGCTTTCTATGATTTCACCGTGAGTAGGTAAGCCAGACTGGGGAGGGGCTGACGGTGGGTGCCCATGAATTCGCTATCCGAAGATTAGTCCAGTTGGTCCCTACCCTCCTCGGCCTCTTGGTCCTGATATTCTTGATCGCTCGGGTGATGCCGGGCGATCCCGTGCGTTTGGCTCTTGGCCCCGAGGCTACTGCTGAGCAAGTCGCAGCCCTGCGGAACCAATTAGGCCTGGACCAGCCCTTGCCGGTTCAGTTTGTCAACTACTTGATTGGCTTGGTACGGGGAGATTTCGGTGTATCCCTACGCACCCTGCGCGGAGTTGGATCAGACATCGCGGGATTGCTCCCGGCTACGCTCGAGCTGGTTACTGTATCGCTGCTTTTTTCGATTCTGTTGGGGGTTACCGCAGGGATTTTCTCGGCGCTCTATCAGAACAGCTGGGTGGATAACCTGGTACGGCTGACCTCGATCTCGGGCGTGGCTCTGCCTCGTTTTTGGGTCGGCATCCTGTTCCAGATCTTCCTAGCCTCCAAGCTCGGCCTATTCCCCATCATCGGCCGAGCGGCCGCCCCCATTCATGGGCCAACAGGCTTCTATACCCTCGATGCCCTGTTGGCTGGGAACCTACCGGGATTCTTCGACTCCCTATGGCACCTCGTTCTTCCCGCCCTGACCCTTGCCCTTCCTACCGCAGCTCAGCTGGCTCGGCTGAGCCGGGCTAGCATGATCGAGGTGCTCAGACAGCAGTACGTTCTGGTGCACCGAGCATATGGTGTTCCGACCTCAAGATTGGTGCTGCGCTATGCCCTGCGCAACAGTCTCACTTCGGTACTCACCTTGCTGGGCCTGAGCTTTGGTTCTTTGATCGAGAACGCCTTTTTGGTGGAGGTGGTGTTTTCCTGGCCGGGGATCTCGGCCTATGGCGCAGCAGCTGTTCTGGCTAAAGACTTCAATGCAGTTGTAGCGGTGACGCTGATCGTCGGGTTGGCTTTTATGCTGGCCAATCTGATTGTAGACCTGCTCTACGGAGTGCTGGATCCAAGAGTGCGCTATGACTGAGGCAGTTCGTCAAAAGGTACCCTCGCGGGTACTCCGGCGATTCTTACGCAGCCCGCTTTCGCTGGTGGGTGTGGTTGTCGTGACAGCAACGCTGATATGTGCACTTCTAGCTCCCTGGGTCGCTCCCTATCCCCAAGATGCGGGGGCGGTGGTGCATTTTGACCAGTCTATGCAAGCTCCCAGTGTTGCTCACTGGTTCGGTACGGACGAGGTGGGCCGTGATATCCTCTCCCGCGTGATTTTTGGCACACGGCCTGCCCTCCTCTTCGTAATAGTAGTACTAGGTATTGCCTTGACCGTGGGCATTGTCACTGGATTGGTAGCTGGATATTGGCCTGGCAGTCGTCTTGCCGCCCTGATCTTACGAGTGACCGATATTTTCCTGTCTATTCCACCTCTAGCCTTGGCACTTGCGGTGACTGTGGCTTTCAATCCCAGCCTGGCGACAGCCATGATTGCGGTGTCTTTTACCTGGTGGCCTTGGTATACCCGGTTGGTTTACGGTGAGGTTCTCAAACTTCGTAACGAGCTGTTTGTAGACGCGGCAAGGGCCTTGGGACAGAGAGATTCAGTCATCATGTTGCGGCATATCCTTCCCAACATGATCTCTCCTATCGTGGTCAAGGCTACGCTAGACATCAGCTTCGTGATCCTCTTGGGAAGCAGCTTGTCCTTCCTAGGCATTGGTGCACAAGAACCCACGCCGGACTGGGGAGCCATGGTAGCTAGGGGTCGGGTATATCTGCCCGATGGCTGGTGGGTCAGCACCATGCCCGGCCTAGCCATATTCGTGGTAGTAGTAGGCTTCAACCTACTAGGCGATGCACTGCGTGATGCGTTGGACGTGCGGAGTTGAGCTGAAAGGGAAATCTGGAGGAATTTCCATGATTGTAATTGACCGGGAGACAGCAGAAGCCCTGGCTCTAGGTGGAGGCGTGCTCGGGGCAGGCGGAGGTGGGAACTGGCGTGAGGGATTGCGCTACCTACAGTTGGCCATGGAAATTGGACGGCCACACCTGGTGAGCCTGGATGCTCTGCCGCCCGAAGCTACCGTTGTGACGGTCTCGGGGGTGGGGTCTCCGGCCGCTACCGAGCGAGACGTACGGGTTTCAGATTACCTGGAGGCCCTCGAGTTGCTGATAGAGAGGGCAGGAATTCAGCCTGGCGGTCTCATTTCTTCGGAGAACGGCGGGGCTTCCTCAGCCAACGGCTTCGTGCAGTCGGCCCTCACCGGCATCCCGGTGGTGGATGCCCCGGCTAATGGCCGGGCCCACCCCACAGGGGTGATGGGATCCATGGGTTTACACCGCCTACCGGGTTATCTGGCTCGGCAAACTGCAGTTGGTGGAACCCCTGAGCGCCGAGTGTGCCTCTATGTTGAGGGAAGTTTAGCTTCGGTGGATCACGTTGTCCGGCAGGCCGCCGTGTCTGCTGGTGGGCTGGTGGCAGTGGCGCGCAACCCGGTGGCTGCTGATTACGTGCGTGAGAACGGGGCTCCGGGGGCCCTTACATTGGCTATTGAATTGGGCCGGTTGATCCTTTCCCATAAGGACCAGGGTGGAATGCGCCTAGCAGAGGTCCTCCTCGAGTACTTTGGTGCTGGAGAATGTTTGGGGCCAGCTATAGTTCAAGAAGTGGCACTCGAGACCAGGGGTGGCTACGATATTGGTCAAATCCGAATTGGCGAGGCTGAAACCCGCTTCTGGAACGAATTTATGACTGTGGAGATATCAGGGGTACGCAAAGCTAGCTTCCCCGACTTGATTTTTGCCCTAGGGGCCGAGGATGGGCTTCCGTACAATACTGCCGAGTTGCGGCCCGGGAATGAGGTGGTACTGGTATGGATATCTAAAGAGCGGCTGCCCTTGGGGACAGGGGTGCGTGGACCTGACGCGCTCAAAAGTGTGGAAACAGCTCTTGGTGTTTCTCTTACCACACAGGAGGCGTGATGCTCAAGCAGGTTTTGCAGGTATTGGATGTACTGGATGACCCCTTGGCTTCAGGAGAGGCTGTGGCTGCCCTCTTCCGCTCAGTGGACTCCGGAATGCATGTGGAGGTGCAGAGAGTTGCCGGGGATAGGGGGTTCACAGAGTTCGTAAAGGTGCGCTTTCCTGGCAGCGCAGGCAAGATCAAGGGGGGATCATCGCCTACTCTCGGGATTATCGGGCGTTTAGGGGGTATTGGGGCCCGTCCCCATAAAGTGGGCCTGGTATCCGATGCCGATGGGGCCGCTGCTGCCCTCAGTGCCGGGCTTAAGCTAGCAGAAATGGCTCGCCGGGGTGATTGGCTCCAGGGAGATGTGATCGTAGCTACTCATGTCTGCCCTAATGCACCCATGATCCCGCATGAACCAGTGCCCTTCATGGGTTCGCCAGTGGACATGCTAACTATGAACCGCTACGAGGTAGACCCGCAGATGGACGCCATTCTCAGCATCGACACTACTCGGGGTAACCGCATTTTGAACCGCAAAGGCATCGCCATCACACCCACTGCCAAGGAAGGCTGGCTCCTGCGCCCAAGCCCTGACCTGTTGGGGATTCTTGAGCGGGTGACCGGGGAACTACCGGCGGTGCTTCCCCTCTCCATGGCCGACATCACCCCCTACGGCAACGGGGTTTACCACATCAACAGCCTAATGCAACCGGCCACGTCCACCTCTGCGCCTGTGGTGGGGGTGCCGATCACCGCACAGACCGTAGTGGCTGGCAGCGCTACGGGAGCCAGTCACGAGGTAGATATTGCTCTGGCTGCCCGATTTGCTCTGGAGGTGGCTAAGGACTTTGGCGCAGGTCTGGCCCGCTTCTACGACCCGGGCGAGTTCGATCGGTTGGTGGCACTTTACGGCGAGATGCGTCAACTGCAGACCTTGGGGAGTCAAAAAACGTGAGAATTGGCTTAATCACGATTGGTCAATCCCCTCGAGATGACCTAGTGCCAGACCTGCGACCTTTGCTGCCGGGTGTGGAGATCATCGAGCGGGGGGCGCTGGATGGCTTGAGCCCAGAGGAACTCGCCGGGCTTGCTCGAGACCCCAGAGGTAGTCTGCTGGTCACCCGATTGCGGGATGGCCAGGGGGTGGTGGTAGGGAAGACCGACCTGCTTCCTAAGGTCAGGGCCTGCGTAGAGCAGCTTGCTGAGGAGGGCGTAGATTTGATAGGGCTGCTGTGTACTGGCTCATTCCCGCCCTTTAGCGTTGGAGCCCCGGTGCTTTACCCCGAGCGCCTACTCATGCACTTCGTAGCCGCTGTCAGCCAGGGTAGCCGCGTAGGAATCCTCACTCCGGAAGCAGGCCAGATGGCTGATCAACACCGGCGCTGGGCTAGAGCTGGACTGGCCGATCTTGAGGTGGCCCCAGTCAACCCCTACACGCCCGACAGCGCTCGACAGATTCGCGAGGCCGCAGAGCGGCTGGCGGCCTGGAAGGCCGACTTAGTGGTGATGGACTGCCTCGGCTATACCGAGGTCATGCGCCAAGTTGTTCGCAAAAAGCTTCGACGGCCGGTAATTCTAGCTAGGACTGTGCTGGCGCGAGCCATTGCAGAACTGCTCAGCCTCTAGCGCTAATGCGCAAAATTCCTTCCTTCGTGTGCTACCTCATATCTCCATCCCGGCCATCTTGTTGCTTTACCTGAAGGGCAAGCCCACATTCCGCACCCCCCTTACCCCAGGAGGTAATATCGCTGTGCCCCCAGCAGGCGCACCGCGGTTTCGTGATGGGGGGCCAGGTTCAGCACCAGGGGCCGGTCGTCCAGCCAGGCCAGGCGCACCCAGATGAAGAGCTGGAAGACCCAGCGCAGGGTGGGTCTTTGGGTAGGCTTGCCCTTCTGGTTCGGCAGGCTGGATGCCGTTTCTTCAAGCCGCTGCCGCAGCTCCCACTCCCCCAGGGCGTACACCAAAAGGGCCAGGGCCATCACCATCCCCAGGGCCATCACCCGCTCGGGCCGCTTCAGGAAGGTGCTCCCCGTGAAGAACAGGGGGTCTTTTAGAAAACGGAACCCCCGCTCCACCGTCCGGGCCTGGTCCTTGTACCGCCCCAGCACCTCCCCGGCCGGCAGGGCCTCCCGGTCTAGGACGTCCGTGGCCAGGAGGAAGCGCCCCAGCCCCCGCCTCGCCCGCTCCAGCTTCCCCTCGTCCACCTCCAAGCGGGCCAGGAGACGGTAGTGCACCGCCACCGGGGCCTCCCCCTTCCTCGGACGCCCCACCCTCCCCCGCCGCCTTTCCTCCCGCACCCCCAGGTACACCAGGCGGTGGTAGGGAAGCCCCCGGCTCACCCCCTCCAGGGCCTTCCAGGCGTCCGCCTCGCAAGAGAACTCCCGGGCTAAAAGCCTCCCCAGGGCCTTCCGGGCTTCCCCCTCCGCCCGCGCCACCCGCCGCCAGAGGCCTTCCTCCTCCGCCCTGGCCCGCTCCTGGCTCTCCAAGAGGAGCCAGCGCTGCCTCACTCCCCCGTACGCCCTCTCCACCTCCACCCCCGGTACCCCGGGAGAAGAGGGATCCAGGCTGCCTCAGGAAACTCCCCCTCCAGGAGGGCCCGGGCCTCCCGCAAGGTGGCGGGGACCCGCAGGACCCAGGAGAACCCCTCTAGGGCCCTGAGGTTCTCCCGGGTGTAGTTCGCCCCGTCCAGCACCCCCACCGCCCCTAGCTCCAGGCTCTGGCGGTAGCGGGCTAATAGAGGCACCAGGGCCTCCTGATCTGACTGGTTTCCATCCCCGGGGGCAAAGAGCAGCGGTATCCCCCCGGTGTCGGCGCAGACCAGGTTCATCACCCACTGCTGGAGGTCGGGGCGGTGGTCCCGGCTGTAGCCGTGGGTGATGCGGATAGCCCCGGCCTCTTCCTCCGTCCCCTCGTACCGCCCGTGCACGTGAAAGCGGGTGGCGTCCACATGCAGGGCCCGCACCGGGAAGGGAAAGGCCTGGCGGGCCCTCTTGGCCACCTCCAGGAACACCTCGGTGACCCCCGCCTCGTAGAGGCTGTCCAGCATCCGGCCCATACGGTCGTCGTTCAAAAGCTCGGGAGTGACGCCCTCCCCCAGGAGCCACTCCGTGGGTTTACCCTCCCAGTAGTGGCCGAAGAGGTAGAGGGGGGAGGTGACAAAGCCCAGAGCGTTCAGGATGGCGGCCTTGAGGGCCACCCCCGTGCTCACCTTTTCTCCCAGGCGGGGGCCTATCCGTTCGTCCACCAGGGGGACCAGCCCAATACGGTCCACGATGCCGGCTACCAGGCCCAGGTGGCCGAGGTCGTACACCTGTAGGTCTTCCATCCCAAAATCCTAACGCAGGGGGAGGAGGGGTGCGGAATGTGGGTCGCGTATCACGTTTTTTGATTAATTCCCAGAGTACGAATCAGCCCTCTGATCTTCCCTATAGCGAATCTGGCCGTTCTGAACGACCAAGATTACCGCCCCTAGATGGGAAAGGTCGTGTAGGGGCCTCCCTCTCACCAGCATCAGATCTGCCCGCAGACCTGGTTTTATCGAGCCAATCTCTCCCTCAAGTCCCAAGATTTTGGCTGCACTTCCCGTGGCTGCCCTTAGAGCCTCCTCCGGCGTAAAGCCAGCATCCACCAGGCATGCTATCTCTTCTATCAGCGAAGGGTGAGGGGTCAGTGGCGATCCTGCATCGGAGCCTGCACCAACCAGCAGTCCCTTTTCTCGTGCCATGAGTACAGCACGTCTATGCTGTTCGACAATGTTTCTGGCTTTTGCTCGAGCATATGCAGGAATTCCCTCTGCCTCAGCAATCCTCCGATAGACATAGAGGGTCGGTACCAGAGCACTCCCTTTGGCTACCATAACTTCAGCCTGCTCTTGGGTAAGGAAATGTCCATGTTCAATGGTATCGACACCGGCTTCGAGGCAGTTGGCAATGCTCGACTCTGAGATGGCATGGGCTGCCACCTTCAACCCTAAACGGTGAGCCTCCTCCACAATCGCTTTGAGTTCATCCAGCCGAAGCTCACTGTTTTCTACCTGTTCACCCCTTGCACGGCCATATACCCCCCCTGAGGCTGAAACCTTGATGACCCCAGCCCCAGCAAAGATTTGGGTCCGCACGGCCTTGAGTGCTTCATCGGGTCCGTCCACCATGATTCCCCAAAAGGGGTCGTGCCCCCCGGTCATGATGAGAGTTCGCCCCGAGGCGATTATCCGTGGACCTGTGATCCAGCCACGCTCTATGGCAACTGCTACGTGGATGGCTGCATCCCCGCTCGATCCCAAATCCCGAACGGTAGTGATGCCCCTGCGCACGTATTTCTCAGCTACTCCAGCAGCCCAAAGCAGCGTTTCCTCGGGCTTCTGAAGGAGCAAAGTGCTGACAGGATCGGTGCTACCATCCCATACCAAATGTATATGTAAGTCGATCAGTCCAGGTAACAAGGTCGAATCCTCGGCTTCGTAGAGCCGCCCTGTCTGGCGTACGCTTTGGAGAAGTGCTTCCGGTGCCTGAGATGACGGAAACACTTGTTCAATGCGCGTCCCCTGCACCACTATTGTGTAAATCCCCGGCAACTCGCGCTCACCGTCAAATACCCTAGCACCATGGATCACCAATGGTAATTCAGCCATCGGTTCTCTCCCGCTGTGGAGCCCCCACCGAGATTTTGGAGGCCTCGAGGGCGCGCCGCAACCATCGGCACGCCAGGGCGGCCTTGGATGTATCTGGATGGATACAGAGAGTATCGACCCTAAGCGCGTAGAAACTGCCACTGATGGTCTGCACCCGGCCCTCTACCACCATGGCCATTCCCCGCCTGGCTACCTCTTCCGGCTTCGCAATTACCGCTTCAGGCTGGGAGCGCGGTTGCAACCGCCCGTCGGGCAGGTAGGCGCGGTCTGGAAACCCCTCGCGGCAGAAGGGAAGCCCCCGGGCTTTACACGTCGCTTGTAGAGGGCTTTCGGGCAGGCCGAAGACAAAAAGCTCTGGATTATATTGGGCCACCGCTATGCCAACCGCCTCGGCAACCTCCAGCTTGGCGTGTGCATCGTGATAGAGAGCACCGTGCAGCTTAACGTGATTCAGCCGCCCGCCCAGCATGCGCACGAGCCCATCCAAAGCTGCGATCTGGTACTGCAGCACGGCCAACAGATCGTCGAAGCAAAGGCTCATTGAGCGGTTGCCGAAGCCGGCTGAATCCGGGTAGGCGGGGTGAGCTCCAATTGCTACCCCCCGTGCGAGGCACGCTTCTATATAGCGCTTAAGGGAAAAAGGGTCTCCAGCATGAAACCCACAGGCCAGGTTGGCCGAGGATATCGATTCCAAGATGCTGTTGAGGTCTGGACCAGTCAGGGGATCATCCGGAGCCAAGTTCTTTTCACCTCGCTCCCAATTGGCCCGCCAGACTTGCTGAGGTCCAGGATATACGCCCCAGGCCTCACCTAGATCCGCGTTGATATCAATGGTTCCTTGCATCATCGTTTTTACACGCTGTGGACGGTACCTCCCAGGTAAAGCTCGCCCATTGCCGGGTGAGCCAAAAGGTCTTGGCCGCTACCGCTCAAGGCATTTCTCCCCGTGTCCAGAACGTAGGCGCGGTCACTGATCTCCAGGGCGCGACGGACATTTTGCTCCACCAACAAGATCGCGGTGCCCCCAACGCGGATATCCAGAATCTTCTGAAAGATTTGCTTAGCCAGTAGAGGCGAAAGGGCTGCGGTCGGCTCATCCAGGAGAATTAAAGCCGGAGCTGTTACGAGTGCCCGGGCGAAGGCTAGCATCTGGCGCTCCCCTCCCGAGAGCAGACCTGCCCGCATCGATAGCTTGGGCTTTAGAGTAGGAAACATATTCAGCACACGTCCAAACTGCGCCTTAATATCGCCCCTCATTTTGCGGCCAAAGAGCAGCAGGTTCTCATATACGGTTAAGGAGGGGAAGACGTTATTGACCTGTGGTACGTAGGCAATGCCCTGGTCAATAAGCAGCTCGGTAGGCTGTCCGAGCAGCGAGGCCCCATAGAACCGGATATCACCACCACGGACCTTCAGAAGGCCCATGACGGCCTTTAGGACGGTAGACTTTCCTGCTCCGTTAGGGCCGATGATAGTGACTACCTCTCCCTCATTAACGTTGAGGCTTACCCCGTGAAGGATATCAGCGTCGCCGTAGCCGCACACGAGCTCCTGGATCTCCAGTAAATGTGGCATCAATAACTCCCCAGGTAGGCTTCTAGTACTCGAGCATCTTTACGGATCTCTTGAGGTTCGTTGCGAGTGAGGATACTGCCATCCACCATCACATAGACCACATCACTTAGGGCATTTATCGCATACATATTGTGCTCTACCACTAAAAGAGTCAGGCCGCGCCTGCGCAATTCCAGGAGCTGTTCTATAAGCTGGTCGATCAAAGCCGGGTTGACCCCGGCGAAGGGCTCATCCAAAAGGAGGAGTTGAGGCTCAAGCATCAGGATACGCCCTAGCTCCAAGAGCTTCTTTTGCCCTCCGGAAAGTCGCTTGGCGGGTAGATCGCACATAGCATCGAGCTTGAGGAACTGCAAGATGTTCCGTGCTTGCGCGGAAAGCTCCTTCTCCTGCTGGTTTACTAACCCGAATCGAAACCAGGCGTTCCATATGCTCTCTCCCGCTTGAGACTTGGCTGCGACCAGCAGGTTCTCCAATACGGTGAGCTCTCCAAACTCCCTAGGCACCTGGAAAGTGCGGCTCATACCCATGCGGGCAAGCTTGTCAGGAGGCGTTCGACTGATGTCGTGCTGCTGGAATACGATTCGGCCATGGTCAGGGGTAATAAACTTGCTCAGCACCGCGAGGAAAGTGGACTTCCCCGCCCCATTGGGACCGATCAGGCCGACGATTTGCCCTTGTTCGACCTCAATCCATGCGTCGCGGAGAACCTGAACCCCGTCGAAACTCTTCCATATACCACGGGCCTCGAGAACCACCTTAGATTTCCTTTCTTCCCCAGATCCCCTGGGGCCGATACAGCATCAACAGGATCAACGCGACCCCCACCACCATGAAGCGCAAAGCAGCGAGTTGAACGTCGGTGAAGAGGGGCACGAAATCCTTGACAAAGCGGGTGCCCTCGAGGAATACGAGCAGCAACAGTGTTCCCAGCACCACCCCCTTATTCGAGCCTGCACCCCCCAGGATCATTGCCACCCATATGTAGAAGGTGACTAGAGGGATAAACTGGTCGGGAACAACGTAGTTGATGTAGTGCGCGTAAGCTGCGCCAGCCAAGCCAGCTATGGCAGCTCCAATCATAAAAGAACGCATTTTAAAGTTAGCAATAGTCTTGCCCAGACTCACAGCGGCTTCCTCGTTCTCACGAATCGCTCTAAGCGTCCGGCCGAAAGGTGCGCGACCCAGTCGTTCGATGGCTAGATAGATAATCACGAGTAACCCAGACATCAGGCCCAAGTAAGCCAGTTCATTAGCCCCGGTGGGCAACTGACTGAACGGGCGAGGAATGTTGCTGATGCCATGGGTTCCTCGGGTAAGCCAGGCTTCGTTGACCAGAATGGCGCGGATTACTTCGCTAAAGCCGAGGGTTACAATGGCCAAATAGTCTGTGCGTAGGCGCAGACTCACCAGACCGAGCGGATAGGCAGCAATCCCAGCGGCAAGCAACGCCAACGCAAACCCCATAGGGATGGGAAGTCCCAGGGCAGTGGTCACGAGAGCAGAGGTGTAGGCTCCGATGGCGAAGAAGGCCACGTGGCCGAAGTTGACCAGTCCTGTATACCCATAGTGCAGGTTCAAACCCAAGGCCATCAAAGCATAGATACATCCCAGGATAAGCATGGCGCTAAGGTAGGCGATCACCGCACCGCCTCCTTGCGGCCTAGCAATCCTGTTGGTTTGTAGAGCAGCATCAATGCTAGGATGACGAATGCAATTGCTGACTTGTAGGTTTCGCTAACCCATAATACTGCTAGATCTTGACTGATGCCGATAACCAGCGCTCCTAAGATAGCCCCATAGGGGTTGCCCAAGCCCCCCAGGATTGCGGCAGCGAACGCCGGGATTAGTACGTCCCAGCCCAGATAGGGCTGAATAACTGTTCGTGCCCCCAGCAGCATTCCAGCCAAAGCGGCAAGCGCCAGGGCCACTACCCACATCGTCACGTAGACTCGGCTGGCGCGGATACCGCTGACTCGAGCTAGCTCGGGATTATCCGCCACAGCCCGCATCTCACGTCCCAAACCGGTGTACCTCAACAGGAGGTGAACCAGAGTAATTGCCGACAGGCTTATAGCAACGACTGCCAAGTCTGTTGGAATAATGCGCAAATCGCCAATACGCCAGGCTCGGTACAGAGGCAGGTCATAGGTTTGCTGCCCAGTACCTGCTATGAAGATAATCGCGTGGCGTACGAGGAGTGCAATCCCAATAGAAGCCACCAAAGCAGCAATGCTGGAACGGATGAGTTTCCTGAAGACCAATTGGTGGAAGAAAAGGCCCAGGACAATAGTAGCCACCACTCCTACAAGCGCAGCTAGAGGTACGGTAAGCTTCAGACCCTGAGATGCCCAGAATGTCGCATAGGCGCCAAACGTGAGGTAGTCGCCATGGGCTACGTTAAGCAGGCGAGAAACTGCGAAGACTACGGTTAATCCCAAGGCGACTAGGGCAATCACTGAACCTTCAACCACGCCGTTTGCGATAGCCTGAAGCACCATGGAAACAACCTGTATTAGGGCTTGATGATGTACTTGAGATTAATTTTGCCTTTTTCCACCTTGTAAACGCCAAAGGCCGGACGCACGTCTCCTGACTCGTCGAAGTCAATTGCGCTGCTCGCTCCTTCGTAGTTGATGGCTTTACCACTCTTAAGTGCTGTCACTCCTTCTGCAAAACTGTATACCCTTTGGCCAGGAGGGCCAGAGACATCTCGTATGTACTTCTTAAAGACAGCAGGGTCTGTACTTTTTGCAGCCTCGATAGCTAGGGCTAGCACGGTAGTAGCGTCGTAAACCATGGCTGAGTAAGGGTTCTCAGTTACTTTTTGCCCGGTAGCTTTCTGGTACGCCTCGGCGAAGCGCGCATAGCTCTTTGAACCAAAGTTAGGTACGGCATCGACTGCGTAGACCCCTTCCGCCACCTCTGCACCCACTGATTTGATCAGTCGATCGTTCACTGCCCAGGCAGGGGCGATAAAATGCATAGGTTCGTTTAGCTGGTACCATTCCTTGAGAATTATAGTGGTGTCTGGCAAATAGGAGCCCATCACTATAACCTCTGGCTTGGAACTAAGGGCCTTCTCCAGCTCGGAGCGGTACGTAGTCCGACCTCCCTCGTACACCACCGAGGCAGTGATGACGCCACCAGCAGCCACAAAGTTCTTAGCAAACTCCTGTGTGTTGCCGAGGCCTGAGGGGTTGTTGAAAGCCATGGTGGCCGCCCTCTTGAAACCCTCTTTCAAGGCTACCTTGGAGAAAACCACCCCGAAGAGAGTGTTCGAAGCCTGGGTACGATAGACTAGTCCAGTCTCCTTCCCAATTTTAGAAATCTCGGGTGCTCCAGAGGTGTTCATCTCAATAATTCCAGCTTTGGTCGTCAGGGGCAGGACCGCCATAGTTACACCACTGGACCAGGTTCCGATGATGGCAGACACCCGATTGACCTCGATCAGTTTCTTAGCCGCCCGTACCGCAGCTTCGGGGTCGGTCTGATCGTCTTCGCTGATTACCACCACCTTTTTGCCCAGCACCCCCCCAGCCTGGTTGATCTCTTCAACAGCTAGCTTAATGGCTGCGAGCATGCCAGGACCATAAGGGCTGCCTGCCCCTGTGAGAGGAGTAAGTGCACCGATACGAAACTCGTTCTCCTGCGCGAGCGCTATCGAGCCTAGCGCAGCCAAGGTCACCAAAGTAAGAAACTTCGAACGCCTATAAACCCTCATCTCCTGACCCCCTTTTTAGCCCAGTAGAGTTTTGGACCAGACGGTGCCGCCGCCTGCCACCTGTGCCCCCCTCTGGAAAATTGCCTCGGGATGATGCAGTACGGTGATATCCTCCAAAGGGTTAGAACGATAGACCACAAAATCAGCCCAGTAACCCTGTTGAATGCGACCGATCTCCTGCTCGAGCCCTACTGCTTCAGCCGCTCCTAACGTGGCCGCCCGCAAGATCGCCGGGGCCGGGATATTGGCAAGACTCTGCCAGAGCCAAGCCTCAAAGGGTACTGTGGGATGCGGGATACCCGGCGAACCAGCATCGGTCCCTAAGGCAATACGCACCCCGGCAGCGAAAGCCATTTGAAGAGAGGTAGGGTAATGCTCCATCACCTGCTCGGATTTGACTACGGCATAGTCTGGCACCCCCATTTCGCGTCCACGGGTCGCCATCAAGTAGTAAGGAGCCAAGGTGGGAACCATGAAAGCACCTGTTGTGCAGAATGCATCGAGGTTACGCTTGCTGAGCAGCGCGGCATGCTCGACAGTAGTGACCCCGGCTTCAAGGGCGTTCTGGATGGCTTGCTCGGGTAGAGCGTGTGCAGCAACGCGTCGCTCAGCGGCCTTCGCCTCTTCTACTGCCGCTCGAATCTCTGCTGGGGTGAGCTGGGTAGCATGAATCGACTCTCCTCGAGTGTAGGCCCCGCCCGAGCACATTAGCTTGATGAGGTGGGCTCCGGCCTTAATCTGGCGCCGTACCGCCTTGCGCACCTCATCTGGACCATCGGCTTCCTCGCTAATGCTGTAGACATGTCCGCCTGTCTGTACTACTGGTGATCCAGCTGCCAGCACTCGAGCTCCTTGGCTAATCCCTTGCTCGATTGCCTCCGCTAATGCGATAGAGATCCCATGAGGTCCACCAACGTCCCGTACGGTGGTCACTCCGCCCTCTAGGTTACGCCACGCGCTACGTGCTGCACGATAAGCGGTCATAGCCACAGACTCGCGCAGGCTAAAGCTATTAGGATCGGGCTGCCCTTCCCATACCAAGTGCACATGGGCATCCACCAGACCCGGGCATAGAAATGCCCCCCTAAAGGAAATAGCCTCTCCCCCTACTGGGCTGCGGGTAACGTCTACGATCCGGCCGTTCTCGATAACTATCGCTTGACCCTCGATCAGGGTGCTAGCCTCCACATCCACGATGTTTACTTCTTTCAAAACTTTTATCACGTTTTCCTCTCTGAATCTAAAGAGATACTCCAGGGTTTGTTTCGTCTAACGAAACGCTATATCGTATTGTGATATAGAGTAGTCTAGGGTTAAGCGTCGAAGGTTGTCAAGCAAACCATTACGAGGAAGTCTATGAAGAAGATTTTGGACTCTAACAAAAAGGAGCAGTACATCGTCCAGTCCGTAGTAGCAGCGATGCAGCTTTTAGAGGAGGTGGCCGAGAACCCGTGGCAAAGTGTTTCTTCACTGGCAAAAGCCAAAAAGATGACCAAAAGCCAGGCTTTTCGTCTGCTAACGACCCTAGAACATCTGGGCTACGTAATTAAGGAAGGCCAGGCCTATCGCCTGGGATACCGTGGCCTCTATATAGGTCACCTAGCAGAGCGATCAATGCCGATTGTAGCCTTATCCCGAGATGTGCTGGATTGGCTAATGACAGAAAGCCAAGAGAGCGTCCACCTAGTTGAGAGAAGGGGGGATGTGCGGTTTATCGTAGATATGCGAGAATCACCACAGCCCCTACGAACCTTTGCACCAATTGGCCAGATTGATCCCCTCACTGTAGGGGGCACAGGGATGGTCATTTTAGCTTATTCTGATCCCACGTTCATTGAACGTATTCTCTCGCAACCGCTTAAAAAAGTTACCCCTAAGACCCTTGTTGATCCGGAAAGAATCCGTCAGATACTGCGGCGGATTCGCGCTGAGGGAGTTTACACTGCCAGAGAAGACTTTGATCCCGGAGCCTTCAGCGTAGCCGCTCCCATCCATAACCCGGATGGCTCAGTAACCTGCGCCATCTGCGTTTCCGGTCCTCTTTCCCGGCTGGACGCCTCACAAGAAGAGAAGCACAAGGAGCTTGTCCTTAAGGCAGCGCAAATTATCTCAGATCGACTTAGGAGAAACACCCAGACAACCCCCCGTAGTGAGGCAGCGCCGAGCCTCGGCTAGCGGGAACACCCTCAACCTTAGGAGTGAAACTCGGCGACACAGCCGTATTCTGTTTACTCGATATATACCGCGTCGTGAAAAGCGATCTCCCACTCCAGCACCTCTCGGAAAATACGGGCCAGTCGCTGCTGAACTTCCTCAGGATGGACTGGGCCCAGCTGATCTAGCTGCTTTAGCATCCAGAAGACGTTTTTCTTGAAGGCCCCTCCCGCGTGCAACCTGATCCAGTATGCATAGGCGGGTTTGGCAGGCAGGCGTTTAGCTCCAACCTGGCACCAGGTGTAGTACATCCACTCTGCCCCGATAAGAGCAGCCAAGATCTCCACATAGCTGCTGTGTGCCCCATTCTGCAGCATCCATTCGGCGAATGCGCGGGGCGTACCAGAGACGCTCTCTGAGGTCACCGCGTCGGGTGAAAGGCCGTAGCGCTTCAACACCCTCTGGAAGTAACGGGTCTGCACCCCGGTCAGATCAAGGGCCATTCCGGCGAAGCGGTGGCGTTGCGGAACCCCTGGAGCCTTGGCAATGGCATAGCCCAGCACACCGGAGCAGGCCTGAACGAAAGCGTATTCCTGTACCAAGTAGCGTTTGAAAGCCCATTCCGACAGCGTGCCCTCAGTCATTTCACGCATAAAGCGGTGACGGACACACTGCGCCCATGCCCGCTCCGCGTTCATACGCATCCACTGGGTGAACCGCAACCTATAGCCCCGCGCCCTGAGCTCGCCAAAGCCCTCGCCCTCGGCTAATGTCAGTTCGTGCATCTACTTCCCCCACCGATTCCAATCCTGGACCTCAAGCTGAGCCCTCAAAAGCCTGCCGGATCGCCTCCAGTCCGCCGCGGGCTCCCTGGTACTGCACCGAGACTGCCGCGGCCTTTGTTGCCGCTTCAATAGAAGCTTCGATAGACTTTTCAGCAGCCCAGTAGGCTACAAAAACTCCAGAGAACACATCCCCTGCGCCTATGGTATCCAAGACGCACCCGACAGGAGGTACCGGAAAATCCCGGCTTTCTGAAGGGGTGAAAAGGCGAACCCTCTCCGCTCCCTGGGTAAGGATTACCACACCAACCTGACTCAATAGCTGCTGGCAACCCTTCTCGGGAGCTAGATCCTCAAACAGGTTGGCCAGCACCGCCCGGTTGACAAGGGCCACGTCAACCTGAACCAGGTGAGCCAGCAGTTCATCCGGCGTGTAGGTGTCCGGCCCCCCGTCCAGATCGCAGAATATTCGGAGACCCAGCGCTCTGGCCAGGCGCAGCTCCTCTGCGATCATCCCCAGGTGGTAGCCGTCGACGTAGAGGACTCCACCCCTGAGCCGGTCTCCGGCTTGGGTGAGGTATTGCCGCAACGGCCCACTATCGAAGTTAGAGGGCTCACTGACGATGAAGCGCTCTCCGTCGGGGTAGACCAGAATCACGCAGGTCGTCGTGTACGGAGCCGTTACAGCCGCCGGACAGAGTTCTACCCCAAAGCGGCGAAAGTCTGTAAGAAGAAGCTCGCCGAAGGAGTCTCCACCTACCAGGCCGCAGAAAACCGCCTGGCTGCCCACCGCAGCGGCTGCGCAGGCCGCGTTGGCCGCCATGCCTCCAGGCAGCTTGTGGATCCGCTCGACCGTAAGGCGTCCGCCCCGCTCCACAGGCCCCCGTAGTCGTACGATTACGTCTACGTTGGCGTAACCCACAAAGAGGGTTCGACCCACCATGGGCTAATCTCCTCTTGATACCCGGACAATCTCCATGAAGCGGCGAACTCTAGCCTCCGAAACCGGATTCCACCAGACCCCCTCTTCTTTGAGAGCGCTGGCGATGATGATTCCATCGACCAGCGGCAGGATCTCGGCCACATTAACCTCGTCCACCCCGCTACCCACCAGCAGCGGCAACTGGGAACCGCTGCGGATAGCCTGGATCTCTTCAATCACCGGAGCGTCACCGGTGCGTTGGCCGGTAGCGATAACTGCGTCAGCTGCGAAGAACTCTACATCCCTGGCTAACTCTGGCACACTGCGATCGGCCACAATAGCATGGGAGCCATGCTTTACATGAGCATCGGCAAAAATGCGCACTGCCTTTGCCCCAATGCGGGCTCGATATCGCATGGCCCGGGCCGCTGCTCCCTCGACCAACCCTTCGTTGGCCACATAAGCATTGGCCCACTGGTTAACTCGGATGAAAGCGCAGCCTGCGGCATGAGCGACCGCCAGTGCTGGGATGGCCGCGTTGGCTAGGACATTGATACCCATGGGCAGGTCCACAGTCTCTCGAATCTTGCGGGCAGCTACAGCCATCACCGCCGAGGTCTCGTGACCAATCTCATCAGGCTTGACAAAGGGGATATCCCCGTGGTTCTCCAGGATCAGCCCGTCAACCCCACCGCTGCGGTAACTGAGAGCATCCTGAAGTGCAGCTTGGTAAATGGTTTCCACCGGTTCCCCGGTATACTCCGGAGAGCCCGGCAGCGGCCGCATGTGAATCACCCCAATGACAACTTTCTTTCTGCCGAAGATTGTCAGCAGGGCATCCTCCTTGGGTTTATACACTCCGGCCATACCTGTACCCCTGTTTTTACCGCTGCGATTAGCGGCAGTAGAACAATGCAGTACCTATGTCCCAGCTAGCACCCGACGAGGGTTTTCTATTAGTAGTTGATCGATCTCCTTTCTGCTCAACCCATGCCGCTTTAAGCGTGGGACAAAGTGGCGCAGGATGTAGGCGTAGCCGTTGCCTCCATAGCGCGTCAGCATCATCTTGATGAATACATCCTGACTGAGCACGACCTTGTGACCGTAGCCTGCCCGGACTAGACCAACAATGGCTCTGGCATTCTCCTCGTCCGAAGGACTCTGTGCGTCTTGGTCGGCATAGTAGTAGTCCATGCCGATCATGTCGTAGGACAGGTAGGCTCCGCGATCCGCCAGCGCCATCTGGTATTCCAAATCGGTGCCGCTGGGGTTCATGTGATTGAGGACAACCCGGTTGAGGTCACCACCCTCCTCTGCGACTACGTCCAGTACTCGGTGAGCCAGCCGCTCCCAACCTGGCAGGTGCACGCTCAGTGCTACTTGAGTCTGCCGCTGGGCGCGGGCCGCTGCACGCAGCACCTTCTCCTCCTGAGAGGTGAAGTCCTTGCTGATGCCGATTTCACCAATGTGACCGGCCTTGATCTCCGTACCCTCCGCACCCTCCAGCACATCAGCTATTATTCGTGCTGCCAGATCTTCGACTGTGGCTGACCGAATCCAATCCGGATGGGTACGCTCCAGGTAATATCCGGCCCCCATGACAATCTGGAGGCCGGTGCGCTCTGCGATGCGCCGCAGGGCTAATGGATCACGACCGATGTTTGCCGAGGTCGCATCCACCACAGTCCTACCTCCAAGTAGCTTGAACTGCATTACCTCCTCAGAGGCCACTTCCTCATCGAATAAACCGCAATTGTCCAGATTGACGAAGGGGTCCTGGCGCAGTTCGTGCAATATCTCTGCAGAGACTGGCTGGTGTGCCAGGTGAATGCGGCTGGCTTCTTGTGGGTTGCGCCAGTACCGACGGGCGTCGATCAATAGGTGCTCATGGAGCAATGTGACACCTAGGGTATTAGCGTCTACTGGGCCAGTTACCGTTTGTACTGAAGCCATCTCAATCCCTCCCCCGGCCACTGCCCGCTCCACTCAGTCGACGATTGAGCCAGATAGCCAGCAGAATCACAGTGCCGCCAATGATCTGTTCGTAAAAGGGAGAAATCCCCTTGAGGATCAGTACATTGCCAATGGTGGCGAGGAAGAGAGCACCTAAAATCGTACCCACCACGCTACCCTTACCACCGAATAAACTGGTACCCCCAATAATCACGGCGGCGATAGCCTGGAGTTCAAACCCCACTCCTGTATATGAGCTGCCGGAAGCCAGCCGTGCTGCAGTGACCATTCCACTTACCGCCACCGCCAGCCCACTGAGCACATAAACCAGCAGAATGACTTGGCGTACGTTTACGCCAGAACGGCGCACGGCTTCCATGTTGCTACCAATTCCCTTGATATACACCCCAAATCGGGTCCATTCCAGGATACCGTGGGCAGCCAACACTGCTATAGCTGCGATGACCACCGGCACTGGTATGCCCAGTACCCATCCTCGCCCCAACGCCAGGAAGGGGCTTTCAGGATCGATGGGAATCGAGTAACCCTGGGTCAGCAGCAAGGCTAGACCGCGGAGAATTGATAAAGCCGCCAGGGTCACGATGAAGGCAGGAATCCCCTGGTAGCTAATGAAGTAACCATTGATTGCGCCGATTAGAACCCCCAGAATCGCCATAGCGGGTAGAACCAGCCAGACCGGCCATCCTGCTGCGAGTGCCATGGCTGAAAGCACCGCTACCACTGCTAGTCCGGAGCCCACCGAAAGATCGATGCCTGCCAGGGTAATCACCAGAGTCATGGCTGCGGCCACGATCATGGTAGGAGCCGCTTGCCGCAACACGTTCAGGAGATTCTCTGGCGTGATGAAGTTGGGCACCAGGAACGCTGCCAAGATGAACACAGCCAGGAACACCAGAAACAAGGTAGTCTGGTAAGCTAGAGGCCCGCCCTTCAGCGTTCCCACGGCTGTGGTGTCCTGCTTACCAGGCCCGGAATTCATGCGATTCATCTCCTCTCCTAAGAGTCAACGGGTCCCCTCGGGCGCAGCCACGCCCTCGATCAGCTTGATAATTTCTGGGATACTGGTCTCTTTAGCCTTTCGTTCAGCTATGTTGCGGCCTTCGTACAGCACCACAAGGCGGTCACAGACTTGAAGTACATCGTGGAGGCGGTGGCTAACAAAGACTACCCCCACCCCTGCGGAGGCCAGCCTGCGCGTGAGGCTGAGTACCTCCTCCACTTCCCTGGCTGCCAACGCCGAGGTGGGCTCGTCCAGGATCAGCACCTTTGGCTGGAAGGAAATGGCCCGGCCGATGGCGATGGCCTGGCGCTGACCGCCCGAGAGATTTTCCACCATGAGCCGTGTAGATGGAATGCGAATGTGTAGTTCGTAGAGGATTTTTTCAGCTTTTTGATGAAGAGTATTGCGATCCAGAATCGATATCCTCAGGAACTGGCGGGTAGGCTCACGGCCCAGGAAGAGGTTGGTAGCAACATCGAGCGTGTCACACAGCGAAAGGTCTTGGTAGACCATCTCGATGCCCTGTTGCCGGGCATCCTGCGGAGATCGAAAAGTGACGGGGTTTCCCTCCAGGTATAACTGTCCCTTATCCGGAACTACAGCTCCGCTGAGAATTTTCAGAAAAGTAGATTTACCTGCGCCGTTATCACCGATAATCCCCAACACCTCGCCGCGATTTAGATGCAGGCTCACACCCCTAAGGGCCTGTATAGCACCAAATCGCTTCTCAATATTTCTGGCTTCCAGCAAAGGAATCTGGTTCATGGTATCTCTTAGCAAACCGAATGGGGGGTGGGAGTTATCCACCCACCCCCTGTCAGAACTTACTTGAAGAGAGCCCGGTACTTGTCTACATTCTCCTTTGTGACGATGGTAGTGGGTATTAAGATTTCAGCGGGAATTTTTTCACCGGCAATAAGCTTGAGTGCATTGAGCACTGCCTGATAGCCCTCCTGGTAGGGATCTTGCTGAACCACAGCTAGCACATACCCCTTATCCAATCCCTCGATGGCCTGCTTGGTGAGATCCCATCCCACCACCTTGACCCGATCTGTCACCTTCTGAGACTGTACCGCTGCAATTACCCCAATCAAAGCGGGTTCACCGGTGGCGTAAACGAAGTCTAGATTGCGATTCGCAGTAATGAGGTTTTCAGCAGCACTGAGGGCGATTTCCTGAACATTCTGGCCGTCGACGGTGGCTACCACACGGATACCAGGAGCTTCTTGAAGGGCTTTGAGGAAGCCGTCTCGTCGTTGATTCTGAATGAAAGAGTTAAGGGCACCCACAATGCCTACGTTGGCTTTGCCGCCCATCTTATCTCGAACGTATTTGACCAGCCACTCTCCAATTTCCACACCCGCTTTATAGTTGTCGACACCGATGAAGGTACTCGCGGGCGGTACCGCTACTTTGGCGTCGATGGCTATGACAGGTATCTTGGCTTTCTGCGCAGCTTCCACGGCAGGTCTTATGCCATTGACATCGATAGCCAGGACGATGATGGCCCCAACTTTCTGAGCCACAAATGTTTCGATGGCACGAACTTGCTTGGCGGGGTCGTTCTGTCCATCTACGATAACCAGGTCGACACCCTTCTCAGCCGCAGCTTTCTTAGCCCCGTCATTAACCTGATTGAAAAAGAGGGCCTGGAGGTTGATGGTCACCAGCCCAACCTTGGGTTTGCTTTGGGCTAATCCCAGCGTGCCTAGAACCATAATTACTAAGAGCAACAATCTTACCAGCATAGCTCACTCCCTTCGGCATTCGTTGCCGCCTCTGTGTGCCTAAACCTATACCCGTGGGTAAGAATCGTGTGCATGGTTAGACAAGCGATCACCCCCTAAGCAGCCAGCCATTTGACGAGGTTTTGCCAGAAACGGGCGTAGTGCTCCCATCCCACGAACTCCGGGGGTCCCCAATGGGGCCCACAGTCAGAGGCGAAAGCTGCGCACTTCCCCTGGCCGTAAGTGCCCACGGCGAGAAAGACGTCTTCGCCAATCCTGGCCAGAACCCGGCCGCCCTCGCGGGGGAGCAGTTGGTTGTAACCCAGGAACCTGGGCCAGTCAGGGCCAATACCTGCGAATATGCTGTGTTCGGGCTCTACGATCTCCGGAGTAACCCCCTCAGGGCACTCCACCCGGTCGTCTCCTTCCACCATCGTCACCGGCAGTACCTCACGCAGGGCAGTTCGGCCGTAGCGAGCTTTGCCATCGATGCCGGAAAAGGACATGTAGCCTCCGATCATGATCAGCCCACCCCCTTGCCGCACATACTCGGCGATAAGCTCGCAGCGGTCTGCCACGCGCATTGATTTAGAGAAAGTGTCCGGGTGCAGGAGGAGGGTGTTGCTGCCGATGTCGCTGAGGATGACTACCCTATACTTGCGGAGTGCCTCGATGGAGGCAGGAAATTTGCGTGCAGCTTCATGGTTTGGCAGAAAGTCCACGGCAGCGCCGCCACTCTCTAGGGCAGTTATAAGCCAGGAAGCTCCTTCGGCATATTCGCTAGTGGTGAAGCTGTCAAACCCTTTGACGTGGATAGTGTGGCTCACCCAGCTTTCCCCAGCCAGAAGGACCCTTACATCAGCCGCGTCACCCATAGTCAAATACCTCCTGTTTGCTGCACATAGAACCGGTAGCGGTCGGCTCTATAAAAAATTTCAGCATATTCAACTGCGTCGCCAGTTTGTGCGAAGGTATAACGTTCAACGTAAAGCAAAGGTGTACCGATGGGTACGCCGAGCAAGCCTGCCTGCTCCTTGTCAGCTGCCCTGGCCATAATGATTTCGTCTGCACTGGCGATAGTGACGCCGAAATCCTGAGCAAGCAGGGTATAGAGTGATCCATTAGCCAATCGTTCCCTGGGAAATGCCAGGCGTTCAGAGAGGTAGCAGGTTTGTATGGCTATTGCCTCCTCATCAGCCAGCCTCAGGCGAACAATCTTCAAAAGGCGCTGGGTGTTCTTGCCGAAGTGGCGCTCCATATTGCCAGAGGGCGGCACGTAGTCGAACTCCAGGATCTGAGCACTTGCCTTCAGGCCTCGCGAGGCCATGTCCTGTGTGAAACTGGAGAGGCGTTTAGCATCGAAGGCCTCATACGAGCGAGCCACAAAGGTTCCCTGGCCACGATGCCGCATGACATACCCCTCCCGGACTAAGCGCTCTAAGGCTAGGCGGGCGGTTACCCGGCTTACATGAAAGGTGGTCTCGATTTCCTTCTCTGTAAGGAACCTGTCGCCAGAAGAGTACTGACCGCTTAAAAGCAACTGCTTAAGGGCTTCGTACAGTTGGTAATAAACAGGAGTCTTCCTGTCGAAATGAGTGAACACGTATGGTGTAGGAGTTGGCTTTGTCATATTGTTGTAACAATCTAACAATAATCCCTGCTTTCAAACCATGTCAAGCGGCTTGATCCAGTGTCGCGCGGGCATGGTGATTGGGGTTCCTCACTACTTTCATGCTGCACCCCCTTTCCCGGCGTATCCTGGTATCCGGTGTCCGGGGTTTTGCGCTATGACCGGGGTACATTGCTCCTGGTGGGGACTCCCGCTCCTCCCGCGTTGCCTTCCGTGTTTCGCTGGGACGCCCGGGTAGAGGCCTGGCGGGCCCCGGCTTACCGCTACTTCGAGGTGGCGAGCGAGCTGCGCGGACAGCTCCAGGCCAACCGCGCTCCTCAGTACCGGCGGCTAGCGCTGGACTACACCCCGCCCTATGCCCTGCACCCCCACCAGCGGGAAGCGCTCGCGGCCTGGAAGCAAAACCGTGGGCGGGGCCTGGTAGAGCTCCCCACCGGCGCGGGTAAAACCGCGCTGGGTCTGCTAGCCCTCTCCTGGGCAGGCCGCTCGGCGCTGGTGGTCGTGCCCACCCGGGTGCTGATGCATCAGTGGTACGCGGAGCTGCGCTCCGCTTTCCCGGATCTGCCGGTGGGCCTCATCGGCGATGGCGAGCACGAGGTCTTCGACCTGGCGGTGGCCACCTACGACAGCGCGGCCATCCATGCCGAGGGGCTGGGCAATCGCTACGGCTGCCTGATCCTCGACGAGGTGCATCACCTGCCCACCGACTTCTATAGCCCCATCGCCACCTACTCCCTGGCCCCGTACCGGCTGGGGCTCACCGCTTCGCTCGAGCGCAGCGATGGGCGCCAGGAGCTCCTGTACGAGTACGTGGGGCCGCTGGTGTACCGCAAAGAAGCCGCGGAACTCAAGGGCAGTGTGCTGGCCGACTACCGCATCGAGGAAGTCCGGGTGGCCCTGTCCCCTTCCGAGCGGGCCGCTTACCGCCAGGCGCTCGAGGTGCGCAACGCCTTCGTGCAGGCCCAGGGCATCGACCTGGGCACCCTGGCGGGCTGGGCGGAGTTCGTCCGGCGCTCCTCCCGCAGCGAATCGGGCCGCCGGGCCATGCGGGCTCACCGCGAAGCGGCCCGTATCGCCACCGCCGCTCCGGCCAAGCTGCGGGCGCTGGAGGTCATCCTGACCCGCCACAGCGGGCAGAAGACCCTGATCTTCACCAAGGAAAACGACCTGGCCTACCAGGTCAGTCAGGCCTTCCTGCTCCCCTGCATCACCCACCAGACCCCCATCAAAGAGCGGCAGGCCCTCCTGGAGGGCTTCGCCTCGGGCCGCTACCTGGCCATCGTGAGCAGCAACGTGATGAACGAGGGGATCAACCTTCCCGACGCCGCGGTGGCGGTGAACCTCTCGGGATCGGCGGTGGAGCGAGAGTTCATCCAGCGGCTGGGCCGGGTGTTGCGCCGCTCGGGAGACAAGCGGGCGGTGCTGTACGAGATCTTCACCGAGGCCACGCGCGAACAGCGGGCCTCCTTGCAGCGGCGCGGCCTGGAGCGTCCGGCCCACCCCGTCAGCCCCCTCCCGTCGCGGCCGCTTTCCTGGGAGGATCTGGGGGAGGGATAGGGTTCGGGGAGTGGCCGTGCTCAAGAGCGAACACCTCGCCTACACCGTGCGCTCAGGTCGGGCCTATCCCCGCTTCGTCCGGCCGGATCGCGGGCTGCCCTGGGCCGAGGCGGTGCTGGGGGTCATCGCGGAACACCACCGGCTGCGCCGGGGCGAGCTGATGGAGGCCCTGCACGCCCTGGAGGGGGACTCTCCGGACTACAACCTGGTGCGCGGCCTGGCCCACCTGGCCCTCAGCGAGGCGGAGTTCGCCCTGGGGACTTCCCTCGAGCCGGCCCGGCTGCGCGAGGAAGCGTTCGCCCTCGCGGCGCAGCGGGGATACGGCACCCCCACCACGCAGGGGGTGCTAAGGGATCTGGCGGAGCGCCACGCGCTGGAGGCGAGCCAGATACCGGCCCTGCTATACGCCGACCTGCCGGAGAACCACCTGCTGGTGCGCCTGCCCGACCTCACCCCCGCCCAGCTTTTGGACCGCTATAACCTGGCCCAGGCCCAGGGCCTGCTCTATTCGGCCACCCACCTGGTCCTGCAGGTGCACCGCAACGAGGTGGGGGAGTATAAGAAGCTCTTCCGCTACCTGAAGTTCTACCGCCTCATGTTCACCGTGGAAGGCGACCTGGATAGCGGCTACCGGATCCACGTGGACGGGCCCGCCTCGCTGTTTCAGGCTACCCGGCGCTACGGGGTGCGCATGGCGGCCCTGCTTCCGGCCTTGCTGCACGTAACCCGCTGGGAGTTGACGGCGCGGCTTTGGCTGCAGGGCCAGGCCGTGGAGTATGCCCTCGACTGGCGCGCCGTGAGCCAGCGATTGCGCTCGCACTATCCCCGCCCCCCGGAGTTCGACTCGGTGCTCGAGGCCACCTTCGCCCGGCGCTGGGAGAAGCTTCAGACTCCCTGGCGGCTCGAGCGGGAGGTGGAGGTGGTGGACCTCAAGGGCACGGTTTTTCTGCCCGACTTCGCCCTGCGCCACCCGGACGGGCGGCGGGTATATCTGGAGATCGTGGGCTTCTGGCATCCGGAGTATTTGCGGCGCAAGCTGGAGAAGGTACGGGCGGCGCGAATGGACCACCTCATTCTGGCGGTCTCCCGGCGCCTGGCCCTGAGCCAGGAGGCACTGGCCGACCTGCCGGGGCGGGTGCTGTGGTTCAAGGGGCAGATCCAGCCTGAGGCTGTGCTGGAGATGCTTGAACCCATCCCCGAGGGCTGAGCGCGAAGATACGGGTCTGTTGGGAATGTTGAGAGTTGGGTTTAGCTAAAAACAAAAACTCCCAACACGGTAAATAGCCTCCAGAACGTTATTTTTGCCCTCTTGTTGGGAGTTTTGGTGAGGTACCCCTTTTACATTTCTTCGGAAGAGGAGGGCGTACTATATTCCTTTGTACGGTAACATATTGCTATGCGCTGGCAAGCGGCTTTGCTCTCCCTCATCGCGGCTCTGGCCCTGCCGGTGGTTGGACTGGTCACGGGCCGGGTGGTGGGAGATTTCTTCCTCGAGGTGTTCGCTCCGCGAAGCAGCCGTGGAGACCTGATCGGTGCTGTAGGCGCTGGCTTTGGCGTGTTGGTGTACGCCCTGGCGCTGGCCTCCTCCTACTCGCACCTGCGCCACTACTACCGGGGCTACGAGGCCCAGGGGGTGCGGGCCTCGTGGGCGCTGGCCCTCGCGGTCGAGGTTGCGACCTTCTATATGAGCTTTGCGTATGTAGTCATTCACTCCCCGTGGGCCTTCTGGGGCAGCCTTATCGGGGCCTTCGTGGTGTTCTGGGGCAACTTCTCCAGCATGTACGAGGCTCGGATTGAACGGGCTGGGGACACCGACCTGTGTGGAGAAACCACCACACAGCCCGCTCGCACGTCGGTAGTCGCTGCTTCCCCGGTAGGGGAACACCTTGAAGCAGCCCAACTGCACGGCGCATTCCCCGAGCAAACACTTCAGGCGTTTGTTTCGGCGGAGGCTGTGGAGACCAGGATCCGCCAGGTAAGGCAGGAAGTCCGGGCGGTCAGGAAGACGGACGATCCCCTGTCGGGACGGATGGCTAATGCCACTGTTCACCGGACGGTAGATGAGCCCTTGCCGAAACAGACTGCTCACGCAGCTCATCCCGCTGCTTCGCCGTTAGGCGAACACCTTGAGGTCAGGCCGGTAACCTTACCCACCCAGGAAGGACACGAGGCTCCCTCAAGGGGGCCAGATTTCCCCCTCTCCGAGGTTGATCGGAAGGTGCTCCGCCTGGCTGCGGCAGGGCCTGTGGGCCCCTCGAGCGTCAGCCGGGCGCTCGGAATCGCTAAGAGTTCCGCAGGGGACAGGCTCCGGCGTCTAGAACGCATGGGGCTGTTGGTGAAGCAGGGCTCGAGCTACGTGATTGCCGTTAAAGGAAATTAACCCGTTGTGCGGCAGATGCAGCAAAGCAGCTCTGCCCTTCAGGGCGGAGAGGATTTCAAACTACGGTCTACGATCCCAGAGATCTGGCTTCCCAGCCACCTGGACCCAGCCTTTGGCGCTTCCCTTGGCTTTAGTGGAGGCCTGGCTGGCCAGGTTGATCAGGTCGTCAGCAGTGGCCGCCGGGTTCTCTGGCACCCGGCCCGAGTGGCGCTGTCCCCCAGATATGCCCAGGGAGAAGGACAGCGGCGGCAGGCCCTCCACCTTCAGCGTTCCTAATTCTTGCCGCAGCGCTTCCAATAGGGGTAGCACCTCGCTGCGGGGGCGGGGGAATAGCAGCACGAACTCGTCACCGGCGTAGCGGAAGGCTTCCCCGCCGTGGGTGCGGGCAAAATTCCCCAGCAACTGGCCTAGCGCCCGCAGGGCCCGGTCTGCTGCCACGTGGCCATGGGCTTTGTTGAGGGCGCCGAATCCGTCCAGGTCGGCAAAGATCAACGTAGGATCCAACCCTCCCTGCAGATACCCTTCGAGGGTGTGCCGCAGCCAGTCGGCGCGGGCCAGCCCGGTCAGGGGATCTTGGCTGGCGCCCAGGGCGTACAGAAGCGTACCCTTGGTCAGCACCCCCACCAATTTCTCCTCCTCCACCACCAGCAGCCGCTCCACCCCCTCCTGCTGCATCCGCTCGAAGGCCTCGAAGAGGCTAGCCTCGGGGGAGATGGTGAGGGGATCTTTGCGCATGGCGTCCAGTACCAGGCGGTTGGGGTGGGCCGCCCGCACGTCCCGGGAGGTCAACAAGCCCACCAGCCGCCCCCCCACCAGCACCGGCAGGCCACCCACCCGGTGCTGGTTCATCAGGCGGGCCGCCTCGGCCACGCTTAGCTCACCTTCTACCACCCGGGGATCCCGGGTCATGGCATCGACAACACGGCGCTGCATACGCTGGACGGATTTTACCTTAACCGTAGAGTGCGCCGGGCCTGCAACTCCGGGTCCAGGTGCACCCGGATCACCGTTTCCTCATCGAGCATCTGTGCGCACTCCTCCAGCAGGAGCTGCACCAGGCTTTCCCCTTCCACCAGCTGCAGCAGCTTCTTGCGCACCAGGCAGGCCTCGATGACCGGCCCCTCCAGAGGGATCAGTTCGTACTGGCCGGGGGATAGGCTTTCGGCCATCCGCCGAGCCGCCTCTGGACCGATGGGAGCCCGACAGCCGATCAGGAGGGCATCCCACAGGGGAGGAATCTCGAAAGGCTGCGCCCGCAGGCTTAGATGTAGTTGTTTTTGACCGTGCTCGCGAGGGGCGGATTTGCTCATGATCATCTGCAGTCTAATTGGAATGCAGGATGGCGGAAGTGATATTCGGGCCGTTGACGCTACGGCGGCTTCAGCAAAGAGCCGGTAGCCCCGTTTGAGGCTCGCGCGTGGCTTTATGGCAGCAGGGCGACGGCCTCGGCGATCGGCAGCGGATGCCCCAGTAGATAGCCCTGGGCCATGTCAACCTGCAGCCTGTGCAAGGTATCGCGCTCGGCCACGGTCTCCACCCCCTCGGCGACGATCCTGCTCCCGGTCTCCTGCGCGAAGCGGATGAGCGCTGCCGCCAGCGAGCGGCGCGTGCGATCGGTATCGATGTTGCGGGTGAGCGTGGTGTCGAGCTTGATCAGGTCGGGGTCGAGCTGGAGAATGTGGCTGAAGCTGGCGTAGCCAGCGCCGGCGTCATCGACCGCCAGGCGTAAGTCCTGGCTGCGCAGGGGCTTAAGGACCGCGGCGAATCTTGAATAGTCAGGGATGGGGACGTGTTCGGTCACCTCGAGCACGATGCGGCCCAGCGGCATGCCCTCGAGTACGCGGGCGACCGCGCCGCTGAGGAGGTGGGCCGGGGAGACGTTGAGCGAGAGGAAGAGTTCAGGGGGCAGGTGCTCGAGCCCGGCCAGGGCCTTTGTGACCACCGCCATCTCGAGTCGCTCGCCTAGGCCGACTTCAGCCGCCTCGTTGAACCAGACGTCGGGACTGCGGGCGGGTGTGGCCGAGAACCGCGTCAGGGCCTCGAAGCCCAGGATCCTCCCCTCCGCGAGGTGAAAAATCGGCTGGTAGACGGTGCTGAAAGCTTCGGCCTCGAGCACCGACGAGACCCGCTCGACCATCGCCTGCCGGGCGTGCTCGGCCTCCAGCCGCCGTTCGATCTGCTGGGAAACGAAGCTGGCGAACAGGTGCAGCAGGGCCAGGTCGCGCTCGCCCAGGGTGGGGTCGGGCTTGGAGCTGAAGCAGCAGATGGTGCCGTAGATCTGGCCGTTGCTCAGGCGCAGGGCGGTGCTCAGGTGGGCTCCCACCGGCAAGGCGGTGGTGGCCGGCAACTCCAGCGCCGCTGGTAGCTGCGAGGCGTCGCGGATCAGCTCGGGAAGCCGTCCATCGACGACGCGCTGGCAGTAAGACTCCTCGAGGGGATCGGAGTCACCCGCGGCGATGGGGGGGTCTGCCGAGGAGGAATCGACGAAGCGGAAGTAGTGTCTACCGTCGTGGAATTGCGACACGAACGCCACCTCCATGCCCAGGTGCTCGCGGATGGCGCGTAGGGCGTCCAGCACGATCACGTCGACGGAGGCATCGCTGGTCCTGGAAGCGGAGAGGAGGATGTCCGGCATCGGGAAGGGCCTGCCGGGTAAAGGCGTGGAGGCAGGGTTCGCTCGCTTGTTTTTCGGCTCCATCCGGCACCGCCTTTTCAGGTCACTATGGGCTTTGGGCGACCCAACCGCCTTCGGCTCTAACCCCCATTCTTCCGCGCCATCGGCCCCAGCGCCCGATCACGTCTGCTGGGCCAGCGTGGCTGAGGCGCATATCTGGATTGTATAGACCTTTATGCTGAGAATTCGGTTAGGACTTACGCAGTTGAGGCAAACTCATAGACACGATGCGCCAGGTAGGTTCGGATGGCGTCGCGAACTATCGCTGTCTTGGCCTCATACCAACTCACCCCCACCTTCAACCGATAGGCCTCCAACCTTAGAAAGGCTCGTATCGAAAGCAAAAGGTGGTTGAGAAGGGCCACCGCTTTGCGAACCTGGGCCTTCTCCACCCCACAACACTGCTTGAGCCCCCGATGATAAACCTCTATGCCCCATCCCCGCCGCTCCAACGCCGCCTGCTCCTCTTCGCTCATCCCCAGATCGTTCGTGGCCCAGTGTTCCGCGTCCCCGTCTTTAGAAACCGTCCGGAACACCCGGACGAACCCGAAACCCCGAAGATGAACCACCCGCCCCTCCCCAGGGATTTCCACCCCACCGATGGGTACATTTCCCTTCCCATCCGGGTTGACTAGGCGGTTGCCCTTCAGCCGCGTCAGAAATAGCCAGCCCAGGTCCCGGATTCGCTTGAGGTTCTCCAAGCCGGCATACCAGCTATCCATCAGGACACATTCCGGCGCAAACCCTCTCTTCTTGGCCTGCTGGAGCATCTGCTGAAAGTGGTCGTTTTTAGAGGCTACTAAGAACCTATCCCAAACGCGGTAGGCAGATTATGTTTAGGACATGAAGCCAACCATACGCAAGCCATACCCATCCGACGTAAGCGATGAGGCGTTGTTTCGCGGCGTTAGCCGGGTGGAGTGGGCCTTTGTGATGCCCTACCTGACCCTGTTGCCCCTGGATGCACGGCAGCGCAAATACGACCTGCGGGAAGTATTCAACGCCCTGCGTTGGCTGGTAAGAACCGGCGCTCAGTGGGAGTACTTGCCCCACGACTTCCCACCCCCCCAGATTGTCAGCGAACAAGCCAGGCGCTGGATGAACAGGGGCGTATTTGAGGATTTGGTGCATGACCTGCGGGAAACGCTGCGGCTATTGCAGGGCCGAGCGGCTCAGCCCAGCGCAGCCATCTATGATGGTCGAACCTTGCAATCAAGTCCTGAGAGCGGTGAGCGAGCAGGTTATGACGGGGCTAAGAAGCGCAAAGGGAGCAAGGTGCACATGGCCGTAGATACGCTGGGGCACCTGCTGGCGATGGTGGTCACCCCGGCCAATGAGCAGGAGCGTGCCCAGGTAGCGGAACTCTCTAAAGCGGTGCAAGCCGTTGCCAACCGGCAAGTCGAAATCGCCTTTGTGGATCAGGGCTATACGGGCTCCGAAGCTGAGCAAGCGGCTGCCCAAGAGGGGATCGCCCTATGTGTGGTCAAGCTAGAAGAGAGCAAGAAGGGTTTCGTCCTGCTTCCCCGGCGCTGGGTGGTCGAACGCAGCTTTGCCTGGATGGCTCGTTTTCGCCGTCTGGCTCGTGACTATGAGCGTCTTACTGAGACCCTCAAGGGTTTTCACTGGCTGGCTTTCTCCATTCTGCTTTTACCGAAAGTTCTGGATGGTTTACGTATTGCTTCCTAGCAGGCTCTAGTCTGCCCATCCTGGGGCTTGTCGTAGACCCGAAAGTCGCAAGGGATCAGGGCCTGCCCCACCCCGCTACGCGGCGAAACAGGCATCTCTGTCCACAGCAGGGTCAACAGGGCGATCCCTTTGACGACCCCCTGATGCTTACCGCTCCAGTGGTAAGTCACCAGATCCATCCTCCGGGCGTACGGTTTGTCCAGGGTAGTGTCATCCAGGATCAGCAGTCCCTTCCTGAGGTTGACGAATGCCTTGGCTTCCTGCCACAACGCCGCCGTGTCGGGCGGCTGTCTTTGCAGCAGGCGGGTAAAGGCATCGTGGGCCGGGGCCTGATCCCCTTCCGGCTGACACCTCGCCGCCTCAGTACAGGTGAAGACCCGTTGAGCGGCGATAAGGAAGTGGATGTAGTCCAGGTCATCGCACTTTGGTCGGTTCATAGGCATCACCTCCTTTGGAGAAGGTTAGCTAAGCTCTATCCTCCTAGCGCATTGAAGAATACCCGGTCAACTGCGTAACTCCTATTCGGTAATTGGTCACCGGGTGGGTTATCCAGCACAGCTATTATCTGCAAGCAATTTTACACTACGATACTGTGCACAAAGCCCGATTGTTCCCGTATCCTGGCTTCCCCTACCGGCGGCTTGGGTGGGTTGCGCTCGCTATCGCTACCTATGTTGTCTTGTTTCTGGTGCTTTTCCCTCACATGGGCTTGGGGGTCGCGGCCCTCAGCGCGGTCTGGGTGGGGTTGGCTGGTTGGCTGCTGGGGATGAGGGGAGGGCTGGTGCTGGCGGCAGTGAACTTTCCTTTGCACGTATGGCTGTTCAGCCAGGTAGGGGAGCCGCTACTGATGACCCTCAAAGGGCCCGGCTTCTACGTGGGACTGCTGCTGGGGGCGGCCAGCGGCTGGGTGCGGGGACTGGTGGACAGGCTGGAAGCCAGCGAAGGGCGCTACCGCAGCCTGGTGGAGATGGCTCCTGTAGGGGTGCTGGTGCACGACGGGGAGCGCATCCTCTATGTCAATCCGGAGGCCGGACGCATGTTGGGGGCCCGGCACCCTAAGGAATTGCTGGGGCGCTCGGTGCGGAGCCTGGTGGGGCCTGAAAGCCTGCCCCTGGTGCCTACGCCCGTGGAGACCCTCGTATCGCCGCGAGAAAGTAGCGAGTTCCCGGGGGCGGGACGGCCAGGGGCCGAACGGGTGGAGGTGAGGTGGCGCCGCCTCGACGGTACTCCCGTCACGGCCGAGGTCAGCGGGGCGAGGGTGTGGTACGCGGACCGGGCGGCCATCCAGCTAACCCTGCGCGACCTGAGCGCCCAGCAGCAGTTACAGCATAGCCTCGAGCGCCTGACCTACCACGATCCGGTGACCGGGTTGCCCAACCGCGCGGCGCTGCTCCAGGAAGGGGCCAGGATACTGGCCCTGGCCCGCCGCCAGGGCTGGGGGGTAGCGGTCTTGTGGCTGGGGCTGGAGGGCTTTGCCTCCTTGCGGGAGGTGCTGAGCCAGCGCCAGGCCGACCTGCTGCTGCAGCGCGCAGGAGAGCGCTTGCGGCGGGTTACCCGCGAGCAGGACTACCTGGTCTCCTGCGGGGGAGGGGAGTTCGCCCTGGTAGCGCAAAACGCCATCCCCAGCGGGGTGTTGCGCCTGGCCCGGCGGCTGCAACGAGCCCTGGAGGCCCCCTTTTTTCTGGGGGACCGGCCCGTCCACCTCACCCCCAGCGTGGGCATCGCCTGCTATCCCAAGAACGCCCTCGACCTGGAGGGGCTGCTCTCGGCGGCCTACGCTGCCATGCAGCGGGCCCGAAGCGAGGACTGTCGGATGGCCCTGTTTGACCCCGAGGAAGCCCGCCGGACCCGCGAATATATGGTTCTGGAGGAAGCGCTGCGCCGGGCGCTAGCCGAAGGGGAACTCATCCTGCACTACCAGCCGGTGCTGGACCTGGGCAGCGGGCAGGTCGCGGGGGTGGAAGCGCTGGTGCGCTGGCAGCATCCTACCCGGGGGTTCATTTCCCCCGAGGTCTTCATCCCCCTGGCCGAGGAACGCGGCCTTATCCGCGAACTCGACCGCTACGTGCTGCGCCGGGCGCTGGGGGAGGCCGCCGGCCTGCCGGGCTGGGTGGCAGTCAACCTCGCCCCCCAGAGCTTCCGCGAGCCGGGGTTTGTGCGCTTCCTGCAGGAGAGCCTGGAGCAGACCACGACCGCCCCAGACAAGCTGGTGCTGGAGATCACCGAGCGCACCCTGGCCGATCCCGCTGCCGCTCAGCCGGTGCTGAAGCGGCTCAGGGCGCTGGGGGTACGGGTAGCGGTGGACGACTTTGGCACCGGCTACTCCTCGCTGACGTACCTGCGGAGCTTTGCGCTCGACCACCTCAAGGTCGACCGCAGCTTCGTACAGGGGATCGGAAGCCATCCTCAGGACCAGGCTATCCTGCAGGGCGTCTTCTTCCTGGCCAGGAACCTGGGCTTAGAGTGTGTGGCCGAGGGGGTGGAGACCGCCGAGCAGGTGGAGTGGCTGCGGGCTGAGGGTTGTGCCCTGGCTCAGGGCTATCACTTCGCCCGGCCCATGCCCCTTGAGCAGTTGCGAACCTGGCTTCATAGCCACAACTCCCCGCGCTCGAGCTCCTCGGCTGGAGACAACCCCGGGAAGTGACGACTCCTTGGGCTAAAACACCAATTACCTAGTTCTCGAAGAGGTCGGGGAAGTTGGATACTATTATGGCATAAAGCGAATTTTCCCTTGAAGGAGGCCCGATGCGCTCTTTGTCCTTGCTGGTTGTAGTTTTGCTCACTCTCCTTAGCCTGGCCTGGGGCCAAGGCACCCCGGAACTGCTGGCCCAGAACCTGCAGGGTTACTTGGGGGCGGAGGCCCGCCTGCTGGCTCAGGCGATACCCGGCACCGGGGTGGTGGTTCTAGCCCAGACCGACCGCACCGATCTGGAGCGCCTCCAGACGGCTGCTGATTTGGGTGCACTGCTCAGAGAGACCGCCCGGAGTGTGGGAGGTGTACCACCACTGGAGCGCTGGATCGTGGCACTGGCAGGCCCAGGTTGGAACCTCACCCTAACGCTGAGTGGCTCGACGGATTCGATCCTGACCACGGTGGACAACCAGGTGAACCCCCCCCTCCCGCTAGCCCGGGTCAGTGGGGGCGCCGCCGAAGCCCCTGTTCCCTTATCCTCCATTGATGGGGAGACCGGTGTGGAGCTCGACGCCGGGCCGCAGGGAGCTTATACCGTACTTGAGGACCCTCAGGGGCGGGTGCTGGAAACCCTGGACCTGTCGCCGGGGGAGTACTTCGCCACATACAGCAAGCCGGGCTATCGTACTACACGGGTGAGCTTCCGTGTCGAGCGGGGTAAAAAGACCCTGCTGCAGGCACCAGCCCTGGCCCAGGATGCTAACTACACGGCTAGGGCCGGGCTCGAGCTCAACCTGGCAGGCGTCACCTACCTGGTGCTGTTGTGGGATGCTCGTAACCAGCCAGTGCGCGACCTGTCCCGGCTGGAAGAGGGCCTGTACTACGTCACCTTCTACGACGGTGCTGTGCGGCTCACCCAGAGCCTGCTGCTCGAGGCGGGCAAGACCACGGTGGTCCGGGTCCCAGATTGGGTCTACCGGCCTCGCAGCCTCACCGCCGAACCCACCCCGGCAACAAGCCCTGCCGCCAGCCCCGCTCCTGCCGTGCCCAGCTCAGGAAAGTGCTGGGTGAACGGCTATTACCGCAAAAACGGCACCTATGTCAGCGGGTACTGGCGCAGTTGCTGAGCAACTGGAGATATGAAACCTTGGTTTGTTTTTTTGTTGGCCCTGGTGGGGTTGTCTCTAGCTCAGAGTATTCTGGTGGGCCGCTCGAGTGTGATTGACGGGGACACCCTGGAGATCCAGGGGGTTCGCATCCGCTTGTGGGGCGTGGACGCGGTGGAGTCTTCGCAAACCTGCCTGGACGCGGCGGGGAAGCCCTGGCCCTGTGGCAGGCGGGCGGCTTTTGCCCTGGCGGACTTCCTGGGGCAACGCACCGTGCACTGTGAGCAGAAAGACACCGACCGCTACGGGCGCACGGTGGCGGTGTGCAGCGTGGGCGGCACCGAAGTCAACCGCTGGCTGGTGGCAGAGGGTTGGGCGCTGGCCTACGTAGAGTATGGCGGCAGCGTGTACCTCGAGGCCCAGCGACAGGCCCAGGCCGCACGGCGCGGGGTGTGGCAGGGGAGCTTCCAGGCCCCGTGGGAGTACCGCAGAAACCCGGCCAACCCCCCCACTGCCGGGACGCCGCGGCCCTCGAGTCCCTCCACCCCCGTGCCCGCGGGCGCCTACTACCGCAATTGCACCGAGGCCCGCGCGGCTGGGGCCGCTCCCATCTACCGAGGGCAGCCGGGATATTGGAAGGGGCTGGATCGGGACGGCGACGGGGTGGCGTGTGAGCGCTGAGCCGCTGCTCGGGCCGCAAGGACGCGGGCTCGAGGCTGTTCTGCGCAAAGCGCTCGAGGAGACCAAAAGTCTGGAAGAGAATATCCAGAAAGCTCTGGTGGCGCTCGAGGCCCTGGAGCAGGAAGACCGAGCCCTCGGCCTGCTGTACGCCTCCATACCTCGCCTGGGGCACAAAGTTCTCGAAGAAATCCTTCTGGAGATCCAGCCGCGGCTGGTGGCGCTCTGCCACCCCCTTCAGGAGGTGCTGGAAGAAGTATCAGCGGGACGGGGCGAGGGGGGTGCATAACCCACTAGCATCCGCTCCACCTCCACCCACACCCCCCGGCTGACCCAGTTCCTATAGTGCCAGTAGACCATCTTCCCCGGTGGGTAACCCGGAGGGGTATCCCCCCAGGGCCGCCCCTCCCGCAACACCAGGAAGATGGCCTCCACGAGGGAGCGCTTGGCGTAGCGGGGAGGGGCTCCCTTGCCTTTGCCCTGAACCAGGGGCGCTAACCGCTGCCATAGCGCATCGGGGAGGGGATAGGGGTAGTGGGGGTCGGGCTCCCGCTTCGGACGAACACGCTTCCCGTATACCCACCTCCAGGCTGTCCCACTGCTCACCCCATACTTCCGGGCCAGGCTGCGGGGGCTGGCCCCTGTCCGGCGGTGCTCCTCAATCAGGGCAACCCGAACCTCTCCTTTCTCCGACGGCCCCGGCTTCTTGCGGGGAAGAACGTACCCCACCTGAGCGGGAATACCCCGATTGCCCTGCACACGCCTGCCATTACCACGATACTATCAGCTCAGTAAGCCCACGAAACCCGAACGTGGGCCGCGCAAAGACAAGCTGCCTTTCCACTGTAGGAGAACCTCTAGAGCTTTTCCCCCTATCAGGCGGGCTAGGGGGGCACCCAGGCAATAGTGGATCTCTCCGCCAAAGGCCGCTGTACGCTCCAACTTCCTTAGTCAAGCCGGTTCGGATCGCTCATCCAGCTGGGATCACGGTTAGCCGAGCCCAGGACTAGGTACACGACTTGGCCCTGCTCGATCCATTTACCCTGAAGAGCGAAGCTCTCGGTTGCCCAGCGGCCAACGATTTGTACGGGGCTTTCGAAGCGCAGGAGTTCCTGGACGGCGTAGCCGAGCAGCTGCGGATCCTCCCTGAGCAGCTTGAGCTGGTCCGGGTGGCTCAAGAGTACCAGCACGCTGTTCGTAATGAAGTCAGCGGTGGTCTGGGTACCAGCGTCGAGCAAGGCCAGCAGGTTCGCGACGAATTCTGTTTGGCTGACCTGTCCTGATTCCCGCGCAGCTAACATGCCAGCCAGCACGGTTCCCTGGGGGCTCCCCCCAGCCTCCCCCGTGAGTCCTTCTACCAGCTGGCTATACTCGGCCACCGCCCGGTTGGCTCTTAGCAAAGTCGCAACAGGCTCTTCAGACCCTGATCACGAATCTTCCATACGGAGCTAGCGCCTCATCCACACTCATCAGCCCCAGCCCCTCGACGGTGGCCTGGGCCAGCAGGATGCGGTCGAAGGGGTCGCGGTGATGCCACGGCAGGCTTTGTACAGCCAGAGCGTGCAGCGGCGTAATGGGCAGATGGGTGAACCCCTGATCCTCCACCACCTCCAAGAAACCCTTCGGCATTCGCAACTTGCCCAGCGAAGCCTTCACCGCCAGCTCCCAGGTGGTCGCGGCACTCACAAAGACCTCGTCGGCCCGCTCAATCAACTGGCGGGCCTTGCGAGAGAGCCTTTGATCATCGGAAAGCCACCACAGCACGATGTGGCTATCGAGTAACAGGTTCAATCGGACCTTCCTCCACCATCCGGGCAATCTCGGCGTTAGGTTCATCAAAGTCTGGGGCGATCCAGATCTTCCCCTTCCAGACCCCCGGCACCCGCCTGGGCTTGGGAGGGGCCTCGGGAGGTACCAGCTTGGCCACCACCCGGCCGTACCGCCCGATAAGGACCACCTCCCCCCGCTCGACCCGCTCCACCAACCGGGAGAGCTGGGCCTTGGCCTCGGCGATGTTGACCAGCTTCTTGTTCCAATCAGCAGCCTTGGGCATTGCGAACCCCTCTCTTACTACTCAATGATAGAAGATATGACCATTATTGGTCAACAAATGTGGATACTGAAGCCCCAAATGACTGTAGACATCACTCGGCCCTAGCCCTGATAACGAGTGGACTTCCCATGCACCCACCCCCAGGCCGTCCCATCGCTCACCCTATACTTCCGGGCCAGGCTGCGAATGGAAGCCCCAGTCTGGCGGTGCTCCTCCACCAATAGAGCCCGTATCTCCATTTTCCCTCCCGTCCCCGGCTTTTTGCGGGGAATATAGTAGCTCACCTTACTTTGAAGACCCCGATTGCCCTGCACACGCCTGCCCCTGTGGCTGCACCCCCAGCCAGCGCCTACGGCGCGTGAACCGCATCGGCGGCCCCTCGCGGGAGAAAAGCGCTCAGGGAATCAACGCCTTCAACAGCGGCAGGTGCCAGCTTCTGGCAGCGCGGTCATAGATCCCGAACCCCGCTCCGAACTCCCAGTAAGCCCAGCTAAAGCCCTGCCTTTCGGCCTCTGTGCGCACCGCGGCGGTCCAGCGCGCCCTCGAGCCCAGCTCGGCCTTCCCATACGCGCCGAACTCACCCAGGTAGAGGGGGCGGTGGTGGATCTTGGCCCACGCTGCGGCAAACGCAAATGCACCCTGGATGGCCCCCGCTTCGTTCGTGAGCAAAGGCAAAACCTTTCCGGGGCCGCGCAGCTCGAGGCCGCTCAAGGTGTACGTCGGCTGCGCTTGGGGCGTGTTGTTCTGCAGGATGAGGTCGTGGAGGCGAGGTGGGCAGCCGGAGAGGCTAAAGACGGTCTCGCGATCGGCCTGGGTGGTGAGGGCTTTGCCCCCTGCTTGGTTGCAACGGAGGTTGAGGTGGACCGCCCGGTTCGTCTGGAAGGCCAGGGCGGTATAGCCCTCGACGCCTGGGTCGGAGTGGAGGTAGAGGCCGGCCCAGCCCTTGTTGTAGGTAACCTCGGCAGCGAGGCTGCCGGTTGAGCCAAAGCGGACTCCGCTGTCCCACGACCAGTCCGCCCAGCTCGGCTGGCTGCCCGTCCAAGCCGTGCCCACCGGGGGGGTGGGTTGGACCCACTCCGCGCCCTGGTGGGTAAAGGCGAAGGGTTCATAAAAGTGTACCGTGACGATCAGGTGGGGGTCATCCGGCAGCTTCAGGTCGGGCAGCTTTCCGATGCTGTTCCAGCCTACCGGCCCTACCACCACCGGGCGGGCAGGGTTGGACTGCCGAATAACCGCCAGGGCCTTGGCCAGGTAGGCGTTCCAGAGCCCGGGGTCCTCGTTGAACTTACCGTGGGGCTCGTTGAGCACCTCGAAATAGACCAGGTCGGGCTGGTTCTTGTAATGCTCGGCGACCTGCCGCCAAATGGCCAGCGAACGGGCCTCCTCCCCCACCGGATCCGCGTTGAGCTCGTCGTAGTGGTGCACGTTCAAGACGATCCGTAAGCCCCGTTGCGTGGCTTGCTCGAGCGCCCAATCCACCCGCGCGAAGAATTTCGGATCGATGGGGTAGGGTGGGGTCTTGCTGGCGTGGTAGGTCCAGCTCACGGGCAGGCGGATGTGGTTGAAGCCGGCCTGCTTGACCAGGTCAAAAAATCCGGGCTCGAGCACCATGCCCCAGTCCCCCTCGTTGGGGGCCTCGAGGGCGTTGCCGAAATTGACTCCCCGACCCAGGAGGCGGTTGGCCTCAAAGGCATCGCTCGCCAAGGTCGCCGATGGGCTGCAACCCAGCAGGGCTAGGGCCAGTAGGGCGGTGAGCCACCGACGGGGCGCCATGGCTAGGCACGGCGCTGGGCGCCGGTGTTGATCGAAGCCGCCGGGGTCCCTGCGCCCGCTAGGCGGGCAAACTCCTTGGGATCCACGGCACGGCTCTGGCCCATCTCGTAGGTGATCAGCTTGCGCTTGTACAGATCGGCCAGGCAGGCGTCCATGGTGATCATGTTGTACTGGCCGCCGGTCTGGATCACCGAGACCAGCTGGTGGCTCTTGCCCTCGCGGATCAACGCCCGCACCGCTGGGGTGGCGATCATCAACTCGTAGGCCAGCACCCGGCCTCCGCCGAACGCCTTGGGCAGTAGCTGCTGGGTCATCACCGCGACCAGGTTGTTGGCGAGCTGAACCCGCACCTGCTCCTGCTGGGCTTCGGGAAAGACGTCGATGATGCGGTCTATGGTCTCGGGGGCGGAGTTGGTGTGCAAGGTGCCCATCACCAAGTGGCCGGTTTCGGCGGCGGTGATGGCGGCGGAGATGGTTTCGTAATCGCGCATCTCTCCCACCAGAATGACGTCCGGGGCTTGGCGTAGCACGCTTCGTAGCGCTTTGTGGAAACCGTGGGTATCCGAGCCGATCTCGCGCTGATTGATGATGCTGGTTTTATGGCGGTGGAAGAACTCGATGGGGTCTTCGATGGTCACGATGTGGGCGCGGCGGCGCTCGTTGATGTAGTCGATCATCGAGGCCAGGGTGGTGGACTTGCCCGACCCGGTCGGGCCGGTGACCAGGAGCAGCCCCCGCGGGGTGAGGGCCAGCTCGCCGATATTTTTGGGTAGCCCCAGCTCCTCGAAACTCTTGACCACGCTGGGAACCACCCGCAACACCCCGCCTACGCTACCCCGTTGCAAGAACACGTTGACCCGGTAGCGACCCTTAGCAGGGAGGCTGAAGGAAAAGTCCAGCTCCTTTTCCTCTTCAAAGTGCCGCTGCTGCTTTTCGTCCATCAGCGCATACATCAGGCGGCGGGTGTCTTGGGGGGTAAGGGCCTCGTGCTCGGTGGGGTGGAACTCCCCGTCGATCTTGACCATGGGGGGAAGCCCCACCGTGATCACCAAGTCTGAAGCGTTGCGGTCTACTGCTAGGGTGAGCAGGTCTACGATATCGGGCGCTTTAGCCATAACCTTTCCTCGCTAGGGGCTGGATCATTCGATGGTGCGGGCCAGCACTTCCTCGAGCGTGGTGATGCCCATGAAGGCTTTTTGAATGCCGTCTTCGCGCAGGGTGGCCATCCCGGTTTTGCGGGCTATATCCTTGACCTCGGAAGCCGACTTCCCGGCCACGATGGCGGCGCGAATTTCCTCGTTGACCACCATCAGCTCGTGGATGGCGGCCCGGCCTTTGTAGCCGGTGCCGTTGCAGCGCTCGCAGCCCACACCCCGGTAGAGCTTTTTGCCGCGGATGTCGGCGTCGCTCATCTCGAGGCGGCGCAGCACCTGGGGATCGGGCTCGACCTCGGTTTTGCAGTGCTCGCACACCCGGCGCACCAAGCGCTGGGCCAGCACCCCTACCAGCGCGGCGGAGATGTTGAAGAGTTCAACCCCCATCTCCTCGAGGCGGGTGACCGCTCCGGCGGCGTCGTTGGTGTGCAAGGTGGCGATGACCAAGTGGCCGGTGAGGGCGGCTTCGGTGGCGATCTTGGCGGTTTCCGAGTCGCGGATCTCACCGACCATGATAATGTCCGGGTCCTGGCGCAAAAAGCTGCGCAAGGCCCGCGCAAAGGTGAGGCCGGCCACCGGGTTGACCTGGGTTTGGTTGATGCCGGGGATCTCGTACTCTACCGGATCCTCGACGGTGGTGGTGTTTTTCTCGGGGGTGGCGATGCGCTTCAAGATGGAGAAGGTGGTGAAGGACTTGCCCGATCCCGTGGGGCCAGTGATCAGAAAGATCCCGTAGGGCTTGGAGATCACGTCCTCGAAGCGCTGGAATACGCCCGGCGCGAAGCCCAGCCCCTCGATCTCGGGGATCTCGGTGGCCTTGCGCAACAGGCGCATCACGACTTTTTCGCCATAGACGGTGGGCAAAGTCGAAAGCCGCAGGTCCAAGTCGATGCTGCGCTCGCGGAAGCGCACCCGCCCGTCCTGGGGGAGGCGGCGTTCGGCGATATCCAAGTTGGCCATGATCTTGACGCGGCTGGCGATGGCCGGGCCCGCCCCTTTGGGGAGTTTCATGTACTCGCGCAGGTTGCCGTCTACGCGGATGCGCACCAGGATCTCCTGCTGGCGCGGCTCGATGTGAATATCCGAGGCCTCTTGAAGGTAGGCTTCGCGGATGATGTTATTGACCAGCCGCACCACCGCGTTGTCGTCGAGGGCGGAGGTGTTGACCTCTTCCTCTTGCTTTTTCTTCTTCTCGAACTCCTTGGCGAGTTCGTCTATATCCCCGCCGCCCCCGTAACTGCGCTCGATGAGCTTGCTGATGGCCGCCTCGGTGGAGACGGCGGGGAGGATCTCCCGCTTGGTGATCATCTTCAGGTCGTCGATGGCGAAGATGTTGCGGGGGTCTTTCATCAGCACCACCAGGGTGCCGTTTTCCAGGTGATGGGGGAAGACGTTGTAGCGCCGCACCGTAGCCTCGGGGACCATCATCAGCACCGAGGGGTCGGGGGGCTGCTCGAGCGGGTCTATGTAGGGGTAGCCGAGCTGGGCCGCCAGGCTCTTGGCCAGCATCTCCGGCTTGATCTTTCCGGACTGGATCAGGGTGTCCTCGAGCCTTCCTCCACCCTGTCGCTGCTTCTGCAAGGACTCCTCGATGTCCTCCGGCTTGACGTAGCCGAGCTCCACCAGCACCTCGCCCAAGGGGCGGGTCTTGCCCAGGCGGCGCTGCACGCTCAAGGCCTCCTGCAAGGCTTCGCGGCCAATCTTGCCCCTTTGCACCAGGGTCTCGCCCAGCCGGGCTTTTTCCGGGTAGGCCTTGTTGAAGATGCCCTCCCAAACCTTGGGCGTGGCCAGCATGAACTTGGCGGGCTTACCCAGGAGCCGGGCCACCTCCTCGCGGTGGCGCGGGTCGGCCAGGATCACCCGCACCGTCTTGCCCTCCATGTCCACCGGCACCGCCTGGTAACGCAGCGCGTCGGTGCGCAGGAGGAGGGCGGTGACTTCGGGCTGGGGTTCGGGGAGATCCCCTTCCTTCAGGAGTTCATTGAGGAACTCTATCCCCGCCTGCTCGGCCAAGGCCTGGTACAGTTGCAGCTCGCTGACCAAGCCCTTTTGCATCAGTACCCGGCCCAGCAGCTCCCCGCTTTTCTCCTGCTCGGCCAGAGCGCTCTGGAGGGCTTCCGGGCTGAGCCAGCCCTTCTTGACCAATAAATCGCCCAGCTTGACCTCGGCGGGGGTGGCGGCTCTGGGCGGAGCCGGAACCTCCAGGCCCAGCTCGGGATAGTGCTTGGCCAGGGCATAGCGGAAGGAGGCGCGGGTGGTCTGGTAGGGCTCGATGATCTGGCCGGTGAGGTCCTCGAGCTCTTCCAGCACCAGGTTGTCGAGCGGGTTGAGCAGCGCCACCCGCAAAAGCCCCCCGTCAAAGGCGAAGGGGATGGCCTCGAGGTCGCGGGCTTTTTCGGCGGGGATCAGCGATTTGGCCTCGGCGGGGATCTCCACTTCGGAAAGCTCCACCAGCGGGATCCCAAAGATCTCCTCGATGGCCTGGGCTACCCGGCGCTCCGACAAGAGCCCCATCTCCACCACGATCTCCACCAGGCTGCCGCCGATCTCGCGGTGGCGTTCGATGGCCCGCTGGAGGTCCTCGTCCTCCAGGAGGCCCATGTCCAAAAGGGCTGCGCCCAGTCGCTTATCGCCGATTGTCAGTACATGCATTGTGCCTCCGCTATCCAAGCTGATCCAAAACCCAGCGTTCCAACCGACGCACCAGCCGGGTATAGCCCAACTCGCGGCGCGATAGGGGGGGTACCAGCACGGTGTGCAGACCGGCCAGGTTGCCCCCCAGCACGTCGGTAAAGAGTTGATCGCCCACCGCCACCACCTCTTGGGGGGAGAGCCCCATCCGCCGCAGCCCCTTTTTGAAGCCGAACCAGGGCTTGAAGGCCAGACCGGTTCCGTCCACCCCTAGCTTCTCGCTCCAGTAGGCAAGCCGCTTGCGCCGGGCGTTCGAGACCAAAAACAGCTTGACCCCGGCCCGCTTGAGCCTCTCCACCCAGGCCAGCAACTCAGCGGTGGGCTCCCCGCGAAATCCGTAGGGCACCAGGGTGTTGTCCAGGTCTAGCATCACGCCCTTTAGCCTGCGCGCTTGCAACCACTCAGGGGTGAGCTGAAAGAGCGACTCGAGCCGCTCTTTGGGTCTAAGCCGCTGGGTTGCTGCGCGCAGCGAAGGATGGAGCATGAGTTCAGTCTACCCTCCGGTTGGGACGCGCTTAGTGAACCTGTCACGTCCAACCCGCCTTCAGCTTAGCCAGAGGATATAAACAAGGTTCAAAGATGTAAACAGCGGCCCGGCCCTCAGCGCTTGGCCTGGATCACCCCCCACATCCGCCCGGTTTTACCCCCGTCGCGGCGGTGGGAGAAGAAGCGGGCTTCGGCAAAGGTGCAGGCCCCCAGGGCCCAGAGATGGGAGGGGAGAATGCCTGCTTGGGTGGCCTGGAGCTTCAGGGCCTTGAGCAGGTCTAGTCGGTAACGTCCCGGCACGTTGGGATCGGGCCAGAAGGTCTCGAGACCAGCCTGCGCGAAGCGCTCGGCCACCTCGGGCCCTACCTGGAAGTGCTGGCCGCAGATGCCGGGGCCGATGGCGACCCGAACGTCCTTCATCCGGCTGCCGTAGTGTTCGCGCATCCGCTCGAGGGCGGTAGGCAGGATTCCCGCCACCACCCCCCGCCAGCCTGCGTGCAGCGCCCCCACCGCGCCGGTAGCAGGGTCTTCCAGCAGCACCGGGTAGCAGTCCGCCACCCCCACCCGTAAAAGCAAACCCGGCGTAGTCGTCAGAAGGCCGTCGCCTTCCCAGGTTCCTGGGCCGCTGACGGCGTGAACGACGCTGCTATGGATCTGGTTGAGGGCAGCCACGGGGGGATGGCCGAACACCTCAAGCACCCGGCGCTGGTTTTCGGCTACCTTCTCTGGGTCGTCGCCGGTGGCCCAGGAGAGGTTGAGGCTGGCAAAGGACCGCTCGAGACCCCGCCTTCGCGGGTGGTGAAACCGTGGGGGGCCTCGAGGAGGGGAGAGGCGATCACAGCTCGAGTCTAACCCCAATCTGAAGGCGGGTAACTGGATTTCGGAGCGTGGGGCCGAGCTCACGCCAACGTCGTACACAAAACGCGGTGGGTTAGGCCACTAGAAATTGACAAATTTAAGTGATAACTTATTGTTCAATAAACTCGTTTTACTTGATAAAACAAACAGCTTCCATTTAAGTGCTCCTACTATGGACCGATATGTTATTCAAGCGGCTTACAAGACCCTGCAGATTCTGTTGGTGTTTGGCGAGCCACCCCACCGCTTCACCGCAACTCGCATCGCGGAGATGACCCAGATGGACCGTGGCCAGATCTTCCGCTCATTGCGTACGCTCGAACGGGCTGGGCTGGTGCGGATGGAGGAAGATCAGCACTACGTGCTCTCAAGCGTGATCAGCACGCTGGCAATGGCTGCATGCCGGATCGACCGCTCCTTAGCTGAATTGGCCAGCCCCTACTTGGCCGAACTGGCTCGTTTGACTGGCGAGACCGCGGTGTTGGGGGCTCTCTCAGGAGAGAGCATTATCCTCTTGGATTTGTGCGAGAGCAAGCGGGCAGTGCGCTGGGCTTCCCTCATCGGCCACTCTTTTCCCCTGCACGTGGGGGGAGGCCGAGCAACCCTGCCCTATCTACCTAAAACTCAGTGGAATCACCTCTTAGCCCGGCTTCCCCTATTGCCGGTTTATACTCCCCGTACCCTCTCTAGGCCTGAACAACTGCTAGAAGACATGCAGCTTACCTACCGGCAGGGCTACTCGGTTGGAGACCAAGACTATGACCTCGAAACCCGCTCAGTAAGCGCTCCAATCTTCGACCACCAGGGTCGGGTGATTGGGGTTTTGAGTCTGGCCGGGCCTGCTTATCGACTTGCCCTCGAGACTATCCCCGCTTACGCCAAAACGGTGATGGACTACGCCCTGCAGATTTCGCGGCAATTGGGGTACGCAGGTCTTTACCCTAACCCCCACGCCGAATTTGCCCTAGAAGGAGGTGAGATTGCCTGAGAGGACTGCTGGTCTTGGCCCCATGGTTATAAACACGAGATAGTTGAAGGGAGGATTGCATGAGGAAGTGGGTCACTAACCAAAGGAAAATCTGGCTGGTTTTCGTCTCAGCCTTTGCTTCGTGGGCGCTGGCCCAGGTAAGCTTTACCCCCACCCAAGCCAGCCAGGGGCAACAGATTTACCAGGCGCAGTGTGCTATGTGCCACGGGACGCAGCTCCAGGGACAATCCGGGCCGCCTCTCAAAGGAGATCAGTTCCTCAACAAGTGGCAGAAGAACTCCCTCGAAGACTTTTACTACATTATGTCCACTACCATGCCCCTAACCGCTCCAGGTAGCCTCAGCCAAGACCAATATTTGGCCCTCCTGGCGCATGTGCTGAGCGCTAACGGCTTCAAGCCCGGCGACAAGCCATTGGCTCGAGATGACCTTAAAAACCTGAAATTCTCTACTGTAGCTCAGGCGGCGCAAGGACCAGCCACGGTAGTATACGCCCCGCTGCCACTCAAGATTACCGGACCCACCCAGGCTGAACTCAACAACTCCGAGTTTTCTCTGGATTCCTGGTTGATGAACAATAAAGGATACATGAGCCAGCGCTTCGCCACCGCTATGCTCATCAACCGTAGCAACGCCAAGAACCTGAAGCGAGTATGTACCTTGGATCTAGGTGATTTAGGTGGCTTCCAGGCCACCCCAGTGGTTTACAAAGGCGTGATGTTCATCACCAAGGAAAATCGCACCATCGCATTAGATGCTACTAACTGCAAGAAATTCTGGGAACACACCTATACCCCCAGTGGCCCGGTAGCGTTAGCTACTAACCGTGGAGTAGCCATCTATAACGGGATGCTCTTCCGTGGGACTGGCGATGCTCACATCATTGCTCTCGATGCCAACACGGGCCAACTTTTGTGGGATAAGAAAATCGCCGACTCTACGGACGGTTACTTTACCAGCTCGGCTCCTATTGTGTGGAACGATTTAGTCTTCATGGGCGAGGCTGGAGCGGACTGGGGCATCAAGGCGAAAATGCATGCTTTTAATGTGAAGGATGGATCAGAAGTTTGGAGCTTTGACGTAATTCCTACGGGCAACCAAGAAGGAGCGGATACTTGGGAAAACGCCGATTCCACTACTACCGGTGGCGGCTCAATGTGGACTACTTACAGCCTCGATCGGGAAAGTGGGCTGTTGTACATCTCCATAGGCAATCCCGCTCCTGACTTTGCCGCCAACTATCGTCCCGGAGCCAATCTCTTCACAAACTCAGTAATTGTGCTAGATGCCAAAACTGGCAAACTCAACCACTACTACCAGCAAATCCCCAACGACGATAAAGACTACGACACCTCAGTAGCACCGCTACTATACCGTTTAAACGGCAAGCTTTACGTCAGCGTACCTACTAAGGCCGGATTCCTTTTTACTTACGACGAGAGCACTCGGCAACAGGTTTACAAAGTGCCCACCGTGACCATCAAGAATGCCGATCAACCCCCTACGGCTGAGGGTACCCCGATTTGCCCCAACTACACCGGGGGCAGCCAGTGGTCGGGGCCATCGTTCTCACCGGTGACCCGGCTGTTGTACGTCAACTCTATTGACTGGTGCGGGGTGGTCAAGCTGGGCGAAGTGCGCTATGTGCGCGGCCAGCTCTTTTTTGGCGGCTCAATGCAACTTGACCCCATTGAAAGCTCTAAGGGCTACACAACTGCCTTTGATGCTCTTACCGGACGGATACTCTGGCGCCACACTACCGACGGCGGAATCCGCAAAGCCAGCCCAGTGACCTCGACGGCCGGTGGCTTGGTGCTGGTGGGCGATACCGACGGTACTTTCTATGTGCTCGATGCTAACACCGGCAGCGTGCTTTACCAAGAAAACATTGATAAAGCCCCTATCGGGGCCGGAATCGCCACCTATGTGGTGGGTGGAAAGCAGTACATTGCGGTTCCCGCTGGGAACACTTCCCGCGGGGCCACTGGAGTGAATGCGGTTTCTTCGAGGATCGCTATCTTCACCCTGCCTTAGGATCAAAGGCTCGCTCGGCTATGCTCGAGGAGAAGTCAATCCGGGTGTAGCCGAGCTTACCAAGTTGCGGTCCAACCAACGAAGGAGGGAACTTCTCATGCTCAAACCTATTGAGCTGATCATGATCGTGCTTGGCCTTTCTTTAGGCTCTGCACTAGCTTTCCAGCCTGTCTTGACGGCGGAAGAGGTACAACGAGCCCTTAAAGAAGGGAGCGCAATGAATACTCCGCGCAATGGTTATATCATAAGCGACTACTTGCTTAAGGAGTATAATGACGGGGTCTCCCTTAAGCCCGGGGCTGGAGAGGTGGATGCTATCATCGTGGCGACTCCCTATGAACGGGTACGCTACTTTGGTTACCTTGAGTCTTTACAACGTAAGCCGATTACCGATGCTGCGTTGAATGCTGTGATAGAGCGTTACAAGAACAAGCTAACCTTTGTAATTTTTACCCATAGTCCCTATACGGTGGACCAGGAAGTCGAGCAATGGACCAAGGCTTATGGCAGCAACAAAATCACTGATGAGGAAGGGGAAACCCGCCAGCGAAGCTACCTCGATGAGTATCAAGAAGCCACCCTCGAATTAGGCGGCAAGACCTACATCGCCAAGCCCGACGTAGACGGTCCTTACACAGACATCTTTTCGATCCAAGGTTCACGCCCGCAGTCGCGCTTTTTAGGGCTCATCAGCTATAGCTTTGACCTGAGCGAACTCGCTGCCAACGGAAAGATTAGTGGAGTGGGAAAGCTCAGCTTCAAGGATAGCCAAGGCAAAACTACCTATAGCGAGACGATAGACCTTGGCAAGTACTTCTAATCCTTCGACAAAGATCAATTGATCTAGACTAGCTCCAACGCTCCTGAAACAGAAGAGGTGTTAGAGTAACCAACAAACTTTGTAATCTTTTGTGCAGTCGTCTGGACCTCGAGCCAGTAGCCTTATCGAATGACCGACCGCAACCAACTCCGCTTCAACCAAACCCTGCTCACCGTGCTGATTCCTGGAGCCCTTCTCTTGCAGCAACCTTGGGTGGTGGGGGCCTTGTTCGTGCTGATGCTCTCGCAGCACCTGCCCTACGACCTGATGGCCCTGCTCAAGCGGCTCTTTAGGATCCCCCGGCATCTCGTGGACGAAGATCCCCGCCCACACCGCTTCGCCCGCAGCGTAGGGGCGGTGTTTTTGGGGCTCTCTGGGCTGCTGTTTCTGCTCGGGGTGCCGGTGGTGGGGTGGGGGTTGGCGATCATCGTGGCCCTGCTGGCGGCTATCAACCTGACCACGGGCTTTTGCCTGGGGTGCTTTTTGTATTTCCAGTTGCGGCTGTTGCGCTTCCGGCTGGGGGCACGCTGAGTCGTGGGTTAGGCCGGCGATTTCCCGTACCTGTGCCGGATGTACTCCTCCACCAGGGCCATGAAGTCTTCGGCGATGGTGTCGCCCTGGAGGGTGGTCTTGAGCTCTCCATCCACGTAGACCGGGGCCCTAGGGTGCTCGCCGGTTCCCGGCAGGGAGATGCCGATATCGGCGTGCTTGGACTCGCCGGGGCCGTTGACCACGCAGCCCATCACTGCGACCTTGAGGTTCTCTACCCCCGGGTATTGGGTGCGCCAAAGGGGCATCTGTTCGGCCAGGCGTTGCGAGACCCGCTGGGCGAGCTCCTGGAAGAAGCTGCTGGTGGTGCGCCCGCAGCCGGGACAGCTGGCCACCGAGGGCATGAACTGGCGCACCCCGATGCTCTGGAGGATTTCCAGGGCTACTTCGACCTCCTTGGTGCGCGGCTCGCCGGGGGCCGGAGTGATCGAAACTCGGATGGTGTCCCCGATCCCCTCGGTGAGGAGAGGGACCAGACCCGCGGTGCTGGTTACGATCCCGCTCACGCCCATCCCGGCCTCGGTGAGACCCAGGTGTAGCGGGGCGGGGGTGCGCTTGGCGAGCTCGCGGTACACCCACCATAAATCGGGGGCGTTGGAAATCTTGGCCGAGAGGATGATCTTGTCCTCGCCGAGGCCATATTTGAGCGCCCAGTCGTAGCTGCGCACGGCGGACTCGACGATGGTCTCGAGCGTCACCTGGTGGGCATCCAGGGGCTCGGGCCGCCGTGCGTTGGCCTCCATCATCTCGTCTAAGAGACCTTGGTCGAGCGATCCCCAGTTCACCCCGATCCGCACCGGCTTACCAAACTCGAGGGCCACCTCGCACATGGTCCTGAAGTTAGGGTCTTGCTGTTTGCCCCTGCCCACCGTGCCGGGGTTGATGCGGTACTTGTCCAGGGCCAAGGCCATCTGGGGGTATCTGCGCAGCAGGATATGGCCGTTGAAGTGAAAATCGCCCACCAGCGGCACCGTGACGCCCAGATCGGCCAAACGGCGTTTGATCTCGGGCACGGCCCGGGCGGCTTCGTCGTTGTTGACGGTCATCCGCACTATTTCCGAGCCAGCCCTCGCCAGCGCCCAGACCTGCCCTACGGTGGCTTCCACATCGGCGGTGTCGGTGTTGGTCATGCTCTGGACAACCACCGGATGCTCGCCCCCCACGGGCACCGGACCTACCCAGACGGTCGGGGTTTTGCGCCTCGTCACTTGCATCACAGAACTCCTTTCGCGGCTCAGCCCGCAAGGGCTAGCGGGAATGCCCCGGTTTTTCGGCGCAAGCCGTGGAAGCGGTTGCTTTGCCCGTAGGGCAAACACGTCCTAGAGCCGGGCGAAGCCCGGTGCATAGCCAAGGGCCTTGTGATATAATCAGCCCAGATATGTCTCTCCTGTCCGTGAAATGCAAGCTGGTACCCGATGCGAGTACAGCCGAGAAGCTCTCTCGCACGGTGAACCAGTTTGCCAACGCCTGCAACTACGCCTTGCAGGTAGCTCGCAGGGACAACGTTTGGAACAAGTTCGCCCTCCAACGTGCGGTCTACCGGGAGCTTCGGGAGCGGTTCGGCCTCAGCGCTAACCTCGCGGTGCGGGCCATCGCTAGGGTTGGCAAGCGTAAAGGGCATAAGGTTGGAGGATTCAAGGCCACCAGTGTGGACTACGACCGGCGCATCCTCTCGGTCAACCTGGACACCGAAGTGGTCAGCCTGAGCACCGTGGACGGGCGGGTGAGGGTGCCCCTGCACATCGCTGGCTATCAGCGCCACCTGCTCCGCACGGCCAAAAGCATCCAGGGTGGTCAACTGGTACGAGGGCGGGATAGCTGGTATGTCCACCTGTGGTGCGAGTACGACGACCCACCCGCCATTACCCCGAACGGCTTTCTTGGGGTTGACCTGGGCATCGTGAATATCGCCACCGATTCGGATGGGGAAGCCTACTCGGGGAAGCACCTCGACTCCGTTCGGCACCGCCACCGGAGGCTCAGGAGGAAGTTGCAGAAGAGGGGCACCAAATCGGCCAAGCGCCGCTTGAAGAAGCTTTCGGGCAAGGAGCGGCGCTTGGCCAATGGCCTCAACCACCGCATCAGCAAAAGCATCGTGGCTAAGGCTCAACGCACCGGGCGCGGCATCGCCCTGGAAGACCTCCAGGGCATCCGCGAACGGGTACGGCTTCGGAAGCCCCAGAGGGCCACGCTGCATAGCTGGGCGTTCCATGACCTGGGCCAGAAACTCCGGTACAAAGCGGAGCGGGCCGGGGTGCCGCTGGTCTGGGTTGACCCAAAGAACACCTCGCGGCAATGCCCGGCCTGCGGGCACACCGAGCGAGCCAACCGCCCCACACAGGCCATCTTCAAGTGCGTAGCCTGCGGGTGCTCTGGGCCTGCGGACTACTTCGCGGCGGTCAACATTGGCCGCCGGGCTGCCGTCATCCAGCCGAACGTGGGAGTATGAGATGCTATTCATGGCTATCGTGCTACCTGCAAGCCTCGGACTTTAGTCCGGGGTAGATGACCTCCGCATTCTGCCACCGAAGCGTCAGGCCGAATGGTGGCCGGATACCAGAGGGGGGCTCGAGGGCTGGTAGAGCGTGGGCTTGCGCAGCCGGTACGGCCAGGGAAAACCTCCGCTTGGCCAGGCCGTCATACCCTAGGCGGCAGGGCGGCTTGGATAAAGCGGGCCAGGTCTTTTTTCATCTGCCGCAGGCTCTCCAGGTGCACGTACATCATGTGCCCGGCCTCGTAGTAGGCCGTCGAGATGTTGTCGTACAGGGTAGGGTCTAAGCCCAGGTGGTTGAAGGTGTACTCGGTGGCGAAATAGGGTGTGGCCAGGTCGTAGTACCCGCTTCCTACGAATACCTTTAGGTAAGGGTTCATGCTGATGGCTTTGCGTAAGGTCTCGGCCACGTTCACGTAGCTGTTCTCGAACTCCTTGTAGCTCCAGCTCTGGTAGAGGCCGGCGAGGATCTCGTACGGGAGGTCGCTCTCGAACTTTAGCTCTTCCCGCACGTACTGGTTGAGGGTGGCGGTATACGGGCCTTGGATGGCGGCGTAGCTAGGGTCGAACTCGAACCCCTCGCCCGCATCGTCGCGGTCAATGCCCTTGAAGCGGCTATCCAGGCGGCCCACGGTGCGGCCCTCCTCGCGCAACAGCTCCTTCACGAAGCGGTAGATGTGGATGCGCAGTTGGGTGCGCACGATGTACTCGCGCGAGAGCCCGGTGTACCTGGCGAGCTTGCGCACGATCCCCTCGGCCTCGTTATCGGAGAGCTTGGCCCCCCGCATTAGGGCGCTGGCGTACTCGCCCAGGGCGAAGGCCTCCACCTCGTCCAGTACTTCGCGCAGGGGTTTTTGCTGGAGGTCGTCGGGGAGCTGGCGGTGATACCAGGCGGTGGCGGTGTAGGTGGGCAGAAAGAGGATATAGGGAAGGTCATTGCCCGGGTCAAAGCGGGCGGTAGAGAAGTCCAGGATGCTCGAGATCAGCATGACGCCGTTCAGGAACATCCCGTGGCGCTCTTGCAAGTAACCCGAGAGCCCCGCCGCGCGGGTGGTGCCGTAGCTCTCCCCGATCAAGAACTTGGGGCTCGTCCAGCGCATGTTGCGGCTGGTATAGAGCCGGATGAACTCCCCCACCGACTCGATATCCCGCCGGAAGCCGTGGTATTCCCTGACCTTCTCCCCCGGTACCATGCGGCTATAGCCGGTACCTACCGGGTCGATGAACACCAGATCGGTCACGTCGAGCAGCGAGTATTCGTTTTCCACCAGCCGGTAAGGCGGGGGTGGGGGGTGGCCGATCTCGTCCAGCAGAACTCGCTTGGGGCCCAGCAAGCCCAGGTGCAGCCAGACTGAGCTCGAGCCCGGCCCGCCGTTGAAGGAAAAGGTGAGGGGGCGGGTGCTTCGGTCGGCTACGTCGTCTTTGGTGTAGGCCACGAAGAACACCTTGGCCTTGGGCTTCTCCCCCTCGGCGGCTCCGTCCTTTTCGGCTTCTTCCTTCAGGACCAGGGTACCGCAGGTGGCGGTATAGCGGATCTCCTGCCCGCCGATGGTCGTGCGGTGCTGGGTGACGGAGAGCTGGTCTTGCGGTTTGGGAGTCTCGACGGATTGGGTCTCCTCCGGCATGGGCTCAGTCTACCGGGTCTATTTCAGCCTCGCGCCAGGATCGGGCGCCTGCGCCCGTCGAGTTGAGGAAGCCGAGCGCGGTGGCTTGGGCGATCAGGGGCCTGGGAAAGTCCAGCCGGACGCAAAACGCCCCGGTTGGCTTACACCCGCCGGGCTAGCCAGGCCCGGGCCGCCTCGAGTTCCTCCGGGTGCAGCTCGTGGCCGGCATCTTGCCAGCGCAGCTCGACCTCGGCCCCGCCTTGGCGCAGCCGCTGTGCGAGCGCCTCGACCCGGTCCGCGGGCGACCAGGGGTCGCGGCGGCCCGCCGCGAGGAAGGCGGCCTTGCCCGAGAGGTCGGGCAGGGCGGGGGGCTCGAGGGGGAGCACCGGGCGGAGCAGCACACCCCCGGCCAGCACCTCTGGGTGTAGCAACAGCAGTGCGGCGGCCATGTTGGCCCCGTTGGAGTAGCCCAGGGCATACACCTGGCCTGCGGCCAAGCCGTAGCGCTCGGCGGCGTCCTGCACGAAGCGGGCGAGGTCGGCGGCCTGGGCCTTGAGGTCGGCCTCGTCGAACACGCCCAGCGCCAGCCGCCGGAAGAAGCGGGGAGCGCCGTTCTCCAGGACTTTCCCGCGGGGGGAGAGCAGCTTGGCGGTAGGGGAGAGGTCCCGCGCCAGCCCGATCAGGCTGTGCTCGTTGCCCCCGGTGCCGTGCAGCAGTAGCAGCGTGGTGTCGGAAGTTCCCGCCTCGAAGCGGTGGATGAAGCCCAGCTCGGCGGTCATGGGCGCACCTCGGCCTCGGGCAGGCGCAGCTTTGGCAGCGCGGCCTCGATGCGCGAGCGCTGGGGCTCGAGCCACGGCGGCAGCACCAACCGCTCGCCGAGGTGGGCTAAGTCTTCGTCCACCGCGAAGCCGGGGCCGTCGGTGGCCAGCTCGAACAGCGCCCCGCCCGGCTCGTTGAAGTAGACCGACCGGAACCAGAAGCGGTCGATCTGCGGCGTGGCCCGCATCCCGGCGGCGGTGATCTGCCTGCGAAGCTGTAGCTGATGGTCGCTGTCGTCTACCCGCCAGGCGAGGTGGTGGATGCTACCCCGGCCCCAGCGCCCCGGGGGGAGGTTGGGGTACTCCTTGATGTCCACGAACTTGCCCGAGCCGCCGCCGGCCACGGTGAATCGGCTCCATCCGTTCTCCTGCCCGGCAAGCTCAAAACCCAAAGCTCGGCGGAGGAACTCGGCGGTGGGGTAAAGAGCACGCTCCCACAGCCGCGCGCCGTGCAGGCCCATGATCTGTTTGTCCTCGGGGACGGTGCTGTGCTCCCAGGGGGTGAAGGGGCGGGGGGCGCTCTCCACCAGGGCGACCTCGAGCCCATCCGGGTCCTGGAAGGGTAGGGCCCGCTCCCCGAAGCGCACCTCGGCCCCGCCCAGCTTGACCCCGTAGCGCTGCAGGCGCTCGCCCCAGAACTCCAGGCTGCCCTGCGGCACGGCGAGCTGCACCTCGACGGCCAGGCCGGTGCCCTTGCGCGGGGCGGCCAGGTTCTCCCAGGGGAAGAAGGTGAGGTCGGTGCCGGGGCGGCCCTCGGCGTCGGCGTAGAAGAGGTGGTAGGTGCCGGGGTCGTCCTGGTTGACGCTCCGCTTCACCAGCCGCATCCCCAGCACCCCGGCGTAGAAATCCAGGTTGCGCTGGGCCTTGGTGGCCATCGCGGTGATGTGGTGAATCCCGGTGACGTTTTCCATTGCACGTCCTCCTCGAGTGCAACCTCACTAATGATGTTAAGCATAGTGCTATAAAAAATCAAGTATTCGGTCAGCTTACCGTGAAGCCGTAGCGCCGCAGGGCTTCCTGCAACTCCGCCAGGCGCGGGTTTTTCAGCGTGCGGGCGTCGTCGCCGGGTTTCCAGTGGCCCTCGAGTTCCCCCACCACCACCATCGGGAACTTGAGCGCTCCGCCGTTCATGAGGCGGGCGGCCTCTTCTGCGGCGGGATCCTTTTCGACGTCAAAGAACTCAAAGGGGATGTGTAGGCTCCGCAGATAGTTTTGGAAGCCGCGGCTGAAGCTGCACCAGCCGGTTCCGTAGATCTGGACTCGGGCCGCCATGCTCACTCCTGGAGCGGGGTTTGGCTATAGCGAAAAGATCGGGCTCGAGGAAAACCTGCAAGCAGTTGAAGAGAGGTAAGGCTTTTGTCCATAAGATCTAGCCTAGCGGCTCGAGGATGCCCGTTTTGGAACACAAGGCGCACTGTGAGTGTGCTTGCTTGATTGTTGGGGCATCGGGCTTTACCGGCGTCGTACGTGGTACGCAATACGCAAAACGCCAGACGCTAAACGCGGGGGACGATCCCCTATTGGGACGGGCTACGCCCGTACACCCGAGGGACGATCCCCTATCGGGACCGGCAGGGCCGGTACACCCGGGGGTAGATTCCCTTCGGGACGGGCTAAGCCCGTACAGCCGGGGGACGATCCCCTACCCCGCCTACCGGCGGCGAAGGAAGCGTTTCGGGACGGGCTACGCCCGTACACCCGAGGGACCGATCCCCTTCGTTCGACATACGGCGTGTGACGTAGGACGTACTACTAGCAGGGGAGGGTGGGGTTGGTATACGTCGCACGCAAAAAAAGCCCCTGATTCAGGGGCTTTATCCTGCGCGCCTACTGAGCTGTGACGGGCGCTGGGGCTACGGCCTCGACCTCGAGGTTGAACTTCACCTCTTCGCCCACCAGCAAAGCCCCCAGTTCCAGCACCTGGTTCCAGGTGAGGTTCCAGTCTTTGCGGTTGAGCCCCCCGCTGGCGCTGGCCGCGATGCGCTGCATACCCCAAGGGTCTTTGATGGGAGCGCTGGTCTCGGCTTCTAGGGTCACCGGTTTGGTGACGTCGCGGATGGTGAGGTTGCCCTGGATGCGGTAACGATTACCTCCTAGGGGCTCAATCTGGGTGCTGGCGAAGCGGATTTCGGGGTACTGCTCGGCATGGAGGAAGTCCGCGGAGCGGAGGTGGTTATCACGCTGCGGGTCGCCGGTGGCGATGCTTTTGGCGTCTATCACGGCTTCGATGTGTACTGGGCGCCCGGCTTCGTCGGTCTCCACACTTCCCGAGAGGACCTTGAGGCTTCCCCGCACGCTCGCGATGCCCATATGGCGTACTTTGAAATCGAGGCTGGTATGGCTAGGATCGAGATTCCACCGCATGCTGCACTCCTTTTGGCTAAAGCCTGCTCAACTTTGCGATGCAAATTCTAAACCATAGCGCTATATATTGTCAATCGTTTTGCTGGACAAAGCTTAGGGGTCGGTGCTACCATAAACCTGATATGACCCGTACTGGCGAGGATCATTCATTTTGCCCGGTTTACGAGGCCATCAACGTTTTGCAAGAGAAGTGGACGTTGCACATTATCCGCATATTGCTCGATGGCCCGCGGGGCTTCAACGAACTCTCCCGAGCGGTGGGAGGATGCAACCCCGCCACCCTGACTCAGCGCCTTGAGCGGCTCGAGGGGCTTGGCATCGTTTCCAAGACCATCCACTCCACCATGCCGCCCCGCACCAGCTATGCCCTCACCGAGGCAGGCCAGGCCCTTCAGGAGGTGATCGAGGCCATTGACCACTGGGGACGCAAATACCTCCCCGAGCCGACCTCGGCGGCCCACTAAAACTGACCTACCGGTTGCTTTGTAGGTAGGGGCAAACTTGCTAATCCCTATATAAATTAAACTAGGTTATGCTCGAGACTGAGCGCCCGATAGAAGTATTTTTGGAAATTTTGGGCCGCCGCGGTTCCTTCCCCATCCTCTGGACTTTGGCGCGTGGGCCGCAGCGCTTCAGTGCGCTACAGCAGGAAACCGGCCTTCCTCCCCGCACCCTTTCGCTGCGGCTCAAAGAGCTCGAGGACCTCGGGCTGGTGAGCCGCGCCGCTTACTCTCAAGTCCCCCCGCGGGTAGACTACGCCCTCACCCGACAGGGCGAGGGGCTCAGAGGCGTTTTAGAGGCTTTGGCCAGTTGGGAGAAAACCTTATACGAAACCCCCGCTTCCGGCAAGAGCGACTGAGCGGGGGGGAAGCTAGCGAGGTGGAGTTTTCCAGCCGTTGCTCTTGATTGTTGGGGCCTCGTGCGGCTCTGACGTCGTAGGCTAAATCTCGTCACTAGACCGCCGAGCGATCCTGGAGGTCAGATATCTTCCGGTACGCGCCGGCTCCGGCCTTGCAATCCTCCTCGAGAGCCCCTACACTGAGTTCAAATGACGTGCCTCCTTACCGCTTGGGGTTGGTGGTGGCCTAGGAAGCCCTAGGGCGGTGAGGCTGTATACCCCTGGGGCTTACGATCCCCAGGGGTTTTTCTTTTGCTAAGCGGGATGTATTTTCGCCCGTCGAGCGAAGCGAGGAAGGAGCCCGGATGACACAAAACCTCATGATCCCGGTCAAAAAGACTTTGCTGGCCGACCTCGAGACCCCTGTCTCGGCCTACCTCAAGCTCTCGGAGAAGGCCACCCCTAGCTTTCTGTTGGAGTCGGTGGAGGGGGGCAAGGCCTGGGCCAGGTGGAGTTTTGTGGGCGTTGGGGCGCGGCGGACTTTCCGCTTCAAGGACGGGGTGTTTACGGTCAACGGCGAGCGGGTCGAGGCTCGGGATCCCTTGCGCACCCTCTACCAGGCTATCCACCGCCCGATTGCCCCGGACCCCGACCTACCCCTCTTTTGGGGCGGGGCGGTGGGCTACGCGGCCTACGACCTGATCCGCCACTACGAGAAGCTGCCCGCGCTCAAGCCCGACCTGCTGGGCGTTCCAGATCTGCTCTTCGTCGAGCCCGAAGTGCTGGTGGTCTTTGACCAGTTCAAGCAGCAGCTGCACATCGTAGCCCCTGCGGAAGAAGGGGGCAAGGCAGAAGCCCTCGAGCGCATCGCCTGGGCCGAGAAGAAGCTGGAAGGTCCGCTGCCCGGCGTGCCCGGCGAACGGGCCGGGCGGCGGCTGGAGTTCACTCCCAACCTCACGCAGGCCGAGTACGAGGCCATGGTGGAGCGGGCGCTGGAGTACATCCGCGCGGGCGACATCTTCCAGGTGGTGCCCAGCCTGCGCCTGTCGGCGCCCCTCCACGTGCACCCCTTCGCCGTCTACCGGGCCTTGCGCTCGGTCAACCCCAGCCCCTACATGGGTTTCCTCGAGCTGGGCGAGGTCACGCTGGTCTCGTGCAGCCCCGAGAGCCTGCTGCGCTCCGACGGGCGCAAGGTGGTCACCCGCCCCATCGCCGGCACCCGCCGCCGGGGGCAGGACGCCGCCGAGGACCAGGCCCTGGCCGAAGAGCTCCTCTCCGACGAGAAGGAACGGGCCGAGCACGTCATGCTCGTGGACCTCTCCCGCAACGACCTGGGCCGGGTCTGCCGCTACGGCACGGTGCGCCCCAAAGAACTCATGCGCGTGGAGAACTACTCGCACGTCATGCACATCGTCTCGACCGTGGAGGGCGAGCTGCGCGAGGACCAGAGCCCCCTCGACGCCCTGGCCGCGGTGCTGCCAATGGGCACGGTCTCAGGGGCGCCCAAGATCCGGGCCATGGAGATCATCGAGGAGCTCGAGCCCTCCCGCCGTGGGCCCTATGGCGGGAGTTTCGGCTATCTGGCCTACGACGGCCACATGGACCAGGCCCTCACCCTCAGGACCATCGTGGTGGCCGCCGGGCAAATCCACATCCAGGCCGGGGCGGGCGTAGTCTACGATTCCATACCCGCCAACGAATACCAGGAGTGCTTGAACAAAGCCCAGGCCATGCTCAAGGCGGTGCGGTTGGCCGAGGAGGGGTTGTGACCGGCCAGGCAATCCGGAAACCGGCGAGCGGCAAGGAGATCATGAAGAAGCGAATTCTCACCGGCATCCGGCCCACCGGGCGGCTCCACGTGGGCCACTACTTCGGCATGCTCCGCCAGATAGCCGAGCTACAGGACGACTTCGAGAGTTTGGTGATGATCGCCGACGTACAAGCCCTCACCGACAACTTTCACCGGCCGCAGAAGGTGCGGGCGATGGTGCTCGAGGTGGCCTATGACCTTATTGCGGGCGGGGTGGATCCGGCCCGATCCACCCTCTTCATCCAATCCCTCATTCCCGAAATCGCCGAGCTCACCCTCTACTACGGCAACCTGGTGACGATCTCGAGGCTACAGCAGAACCCTACCGTCAAGGCCGAGATCGCCCAGAAGCGCGCGCTGTTTGGGAATTCGGTCACCTATGGCTTCCTGGGTTACCCCGTCTCGCAAGCCGCCGACATCACCGCCTTCGACGCCGACCTGGTGCCGGTGGGCGAGGACCAACTGCCGCAAATCGAGCTAACCCGCGAGATCGTGCGCAAGTTCAACCAGCTCTACGGTCCCACGCTCAAGGAACCTCAGGCCCGCGTGCTCCACACCGCCCGCATCCGGGGTCTCGACGGCGGGAGCAAGATGGGCAAGAGTCTGGGGAACGCCCTCTTTCTCTCGGACGAGGCCGCCACAGTGGACCGAAAAATCCGCAGCGCCCTCACCGACCCCCAAAAACTCCACCTGCACGACCCCGGACATCCCGAGGTCTGCACGGTGTTCGAGTACCATGGGCTGTTCAACCGGGAAGGGCTCGGCTCCATCGCGGCGGAATGCCGCTCGGGGGTGCGGGGCTGCGTGGCCTGCAAGCGCGAACTGGCCGAGAGGGTAAACGCTTTCCTAGAGCCTCACCGCCGGCGTCGGGCCGAACTCGAGGCCCGCCCTAGCGAGGTGCTGGAGATCCTGATGGAAGGTACCCGCAGGGCGCGGGCCATCGCGCGGGAAGTCCTGGCGCGGGTCAAGGAGCGCCTACACCTGGACTACCTGGGAGGGGTGGCATGAAGCGAATATTGATCATTGACAACTACGACTCCTTCACCTACAACCTGGTGCAGTACCTGGGCGAGCTGGGCGCGGAGCTCGCGATCTGGCGCAACGACCAGTTCCGGCTCGAGGACGTCGCCGCTTTCGACCCCGACGGGATCGTGGTCTCTCCCGGTCCCTGCACCCCCAAAGAAGCGGGGCTCTCGGTGCCGCTGATCCGGCGCTACGCCCCCGAGTACCCCATCCTGGGGGTGTGCCTGGGCCACCAGAGCATCGCCGAGGCCTTCGGAGGGCGGGTGGTGCGGCACAGGCTCATCGTGCACGGCAAGACCAGCCCCATCCAGCACGACGGCAGCGGAATCTTCGCCGGGCTGCCCACCCCCTTCACCGCTACCCGCTACCACTCGCTGGTAGTCGAGGCGTCGTTTCGCGGCGATAGCTGGGAGGACTTGCCGCCGGAGCTTCGGGTGAATGCTTGGGTAGACGAGGCCGGAGGGCGTACGGTGATGGGCCTCGAGCACACCCGCTACCCCACCTACGGGGTACAGTTCCACCCCGAGAGCATCCTCACCGAGCTGGGGCGGCGGATCCTGGGCAACTTTCTTGAGCGGTGTCACCCGCCTATGGCCCGTTCTTAGGCGGTGGCGATAAGCTATCGGCAATGGTTTCGGTAATCGTGCCCACCCACAACCGCCAAGCTCTGCTCGAGCGCAAGCTGCAAGCGCTGGAGGGGCAAGAGGGCGAGTTCGAGGTGATCGTGGTCGCGGATGGCTGCACCGACGGCACGGTGGAATGGCTGGAGCGCTATCCGGCGGGGTTTCCGCTTCGGCGGCTCGAGACCGAGGGAAAGGGTGCGGCCCACGCCCGCAACCGGGGGGCGGAGATAGCCCGAGGGGATATCCTGCTGTTTTCCGATGATGACGTGATCCCTCGCCCGGGGTGGATCGTGGCGCACCAAAGGGCGCACTCCAGGCCCAACACCGTAGCGGTGGGCCGCTTGCTGCTCCCGCCGGGGCTCAAAGGCAGCGGAGCCGCCGAGCTACCCGGGCCTCCCCTCTTCTGGTGGAACGCTACCGGCAACAACACCAGCCTGCCCAAAGCCCTGTTCGAGGAAGTGGGGGGCTATGACAGCGCGCACTTCGCGGGTTACGGAGGGGAGGATCCCGACCTTGCCTACCGGCTTAGGAAGGCCGGGGCGCGATTTGTGTTCCTCAGGGAAGCCGAGGCCATCCACGAGGCCTGGGACTACCAAAACAGCGCCCTGCGGCGGGCGCGTAGCGCTGGAGCAGCCCACATGCGGCTTTACCGCAAATACGACGATGCGGCCATCGCCTGGGCGCTGGGGGTTCACCCGGTACTGCTGGTGCTTAAGATGACCCTTCTGCCCTGGACCAAGCGGCTTTGGGGTCCTCGGGGCGATTACGAGCTGGCCTATGCCTGGGGCGCTTGGGAGGAGTACCGCGCGGCGAAGTAAAGGTCATGGAGCTCAGCGTCATCATCCCTACCCATAACCGGGCCTCCCTGGTGAGCCGGGTGACGCGGGCGTTTCTGGCCGAGAAGGGGGTGGAGTTCGAGGTGATCGTGGTGGACGACGGCTCGAGCGACGACACCGCCGAGCGCCTTGGCGCCATACCAGACCCCCGGCTCCGCCTCGTCCGCCAGCCCAACCAGAAGCTGGCCGCCGCCCGCAACCGCGGCCTGCAAGAGGCCCGCGGAACCCATGTGCTCTTCAACGACGACGACATCATCCCCGAGCCGGGGTTTCTGCTCGCCCACCTCGAGGCCCATCGCCTCTATCCCGGTTCGGCCATCGTGAGTCGGGTCCGGGTGCCCGACGCGGTGGCCCGCACCCCCTTCCAGCGCTACTGGCAAGCCCGCCTACACGCCGGAACCGATCCGCTCAAACCCGGGCAGATCCTGGGAAAAGGCGGCTTTTGGGCGGCCAGCATCTCGTTTTTGCGGCAAGATCTGCCCGAGCGGCCCTTCGGCGAGTTTCCCGCATACGGCTGGGAAGAGCACGAGCTGGGGTTGCGGCTGTGGCGCCGGGGGGTTCGGCCCCGGTTCTGGCCCAAGGCCCAGGCCTGGCACTACGACCCGGTAACCCTCGAGGCCATGCTGGAAAAATGGCGGAGCATGGGCCGCATGGCCTGGAGGTTTTACGCGACCCACAAAAGCCTCGAGGTGGCCCTCTGGACGGGAACCCACCCCCTCTCCCTGGCGCTGAAACGCTGGCTTTACCCCTGGAGCAAGGCCGAAGCGCTCCTGGCCGAGCGCTTCTGGGAGGAGCGCGAAGGGGCTGCGGGCAAGTACAGGTTCCTGCTCGAGGCTGCTTATACCCAAGGGCTCCTGGAAGGACGCCTCCGATGAACCCCCCGTTGGTCTGGATCCTGTTGCTCAACTACCGCCAATGGCAGGATACCCTCGACTGCCTGGCCGCCCTGGATCGGCTGGACTATCCCCACTTTCGCGTGCTGGTGGTGGACAATGCCTCGCCCAACGACTCGGTGGTGCGCTTGCGGCAGGCCCGACCCCAGCTCGAGTTGCTGACGCTGCCCAGCAACCGAGGGTTCGCGGGGGGAAACAACCCCGGTCTGCGCTTGGCGCTCGAGCGCGGGGCGGAGTATGTGTGGCTGTTGAACCCAGACACCCGGCCAGATCCAGCGGCGTTGGGCCAGATGGTAGCGCTGGCCGAAGCAGACCCCGGTCTGGGGGCAGTAGGGGCGGTGCTGTACGAGATGGAGCGGCCTGAACGGGTCCAGGCCTGGGGAGGAGGAGAAGTCAGCCTCCTTTGGGGTCAGATCCGCCTGTTGACCGCTCCTGATCGGCTGTCGCGGCTAAGCTATATCAGCGGGGCTAGCCTGTTGCTGCGCGGGGCGGCGCTGAGGTCGGTCGGCTTTCTGGACGAAGGGTTTTTTATCTACGGCGAGGACGTGGATTTGGGGCTGCGCATGCGTCGGGCCGGATGGCGCTTGGGGGTGGCCCCCGCCGCCCGAGTCTGGCACCGGGGCGGCAGCTCCTGGGGCAAGGACCATACCACCGCCGATGAACACTTCGCCGCCTACAACACCCGGCTCTGGCGCAAACACAGCCCAATCCCCCTGCTGGCGGTGGCCGGGTACACCCTGTTTTGGACCCTGGAGTACGGCTTGAGGCGGCGGTGGGCCAGCCTGGCCGCCCTGTGGCGGGGCGTACGCCGGGGTTGGCGGCTGCCGTTGGAGGAAGACCATGGATGAACTCAAAAAAGCTTTACACGCCGAGCCGCTCACTCAAGACGAGGCCTACCGGCTGATGCTCCGGATCATGGCGGGTGACCTGACCCCGGCCCAGACCGCGGGGGTGCTGATCGCCCTGCGGGTGCGGGGGGAGACCTTGGAGGAGATCACCGGCTTCGCCCGGGGGATGCGCGAGGCGGCGGTGCCGGTGCGGGTCGCGCGCAAGCCCCTCTTGGACATCGTGGGTACCGGCGGGGTGGCGCCGGATGCCTTCAACATCTCGACCACCACCTGCTTCGTGGCCGCGGCGGGGGGGGTGGCGGTGGCCAAGCACGGCAACCGGGCGGCCTCCTCGCGCTCGGGTTCCTTCGACCTGATCGAAGCCCTGGGGATCAGGATCGACCTTCCTCCCGAGCGGGTGGCCGAGGCCATCGAGACCCTAGGGATTGGCTTTCTCTTCGCCCGCAACCACCACCCGGCGATGCGCTTTGTGGCCCCGGTGCGGGCGGAGCTGGGGGTGCGCACGGTGTTCAATCTGCTGGGGCCTCTGACCAACCCGGCCTTCGCCACCCACAACCTGGTGGGGGTCTCGAGCCCTGCCCTGCTCGAGCCTTTTGCGCAGGCACTGCACAACCTAGGTTCGGAGGCGGCGATGGTGGTGCACGGCGAGGCCCAGCTCTCGACCGGAACGGTAGGGGTGGACGAACTCGTACTGGGGCGCAATCAGGTGGCCGAGATCCGCGGGGGGCGGATGCGCACCTACACCCTCCACCCCGAGGAAGTAGGGCTCGAGCCCGCCCCCTACGAGGCCATTAAAGGCGGCACGCCGCAGGAAAACGCCGCCATCGCCCGGGCCATCCTCGCCGGGGAGGAAAAAGGCCCCAAACGCGACGCGGTGCTCATGAACGCGGGGGCCGCTTTTTATCTGGTGGGCAAGACCACCACCCTTCGCGAAGGGGTGGCGCTGGCCAAGGAGATCCTGGAGGACAAAACCGCGCTCGAGTTGCTGGAGAAGCTGGTCGGGTTTAGCGGGTCGCCAAAAACCGCAAGCTGAGCAGCAAGGCGATGAAGCTGGCCCAAAACAGGTATGGCCCCACTTTTTCAGGCGGCCTATGCAGGCTGCGGCGGAACCAGCCCTGGGGGGCCTCGAGCCCGCCCACAAAGTGCAGCAGCGCTGCGGTAAGCGTCCCGTAGGTGAGGTGAAGCCAGGTGTTGCGCAAACCGAAGACCCCCAGCACGACCTCGAGCCCCACCTGGGCAATGGCGGTCCAGGCCAAAAAGCGAAAAACCCTAAACTCCCGCGCGGTGGGCTCGCGCAGCAAAAGGCGAAGCCCCAGCAGCGCGAAGAGCGCCAACCCCACCAACAACACCAAAGCGGCGAGGCCCCGCAGCAGGATCAACCCGGTCAGCAGCGCTTCCATATCCCCCTCCTCGCGCGGAGACGGACTTCCTCGTTCAAGCCAGGGTGCCCCCCAAGACGACTTGGGCGTACCCCTACCAATCCCCGCGGGCCAAAACCTGTGAGGAGCTTCACGAAGCCGCTGCCTTCTGGGTCCATATCTCCACCATTATCGCGCAAACCATGGTTATGTTAACGGCATAACATGCTATACTGGTGAAGTGAGCACAGACCTAACCGCCCAGTACGACGCATCCGCGATCAAAGTTCTGAAGGGGCTCGAGGGGGTCCGCCACCGCCCGGCCATGTACATCGGCGGGACCCAGGCCGACGGTTACCACCACCTCTTCAAGGAAATCCTGGACAACTCGGTGGACGAGGCCCTGGCCGGGTATGCCACCGAAATCATCACCTCCTTACACCCTGACGGCTCCATCACCGTCGAGGACAACGGGCGCGGTATCCCCGTAGACATCATGCCGGAAGAGGGAAAACCCGCGGTGGAGGTGATCTACACCGTGCTTCACGCCGGGGGCAAGTTCGAGGAGGGGGCCTACAAGGTCTCCGGCGGCCTGCACGGGGTGGGGGCCAGCGTGGTCAACGCCCTGGCTGAGTATACCCGGGTGGAGGTCTTCCGTGACGAGAAACACTACCTCATCGAGTTCAGCCGCGGCGAGGTAACTAAACCCCTGACCCAGATCGGGAACGCCAAGGGCAAGCGCGGTACCCGGGTGACCTTCTTGCCCGACGCCACCATCTTCGACCCCGGCCTCAAGTTCGAGGCCAGCCGCATCCGCAACCGTCTGCGCGAGGTGAGCTTCTTGGTAGCGGGCCTGCGGCTGGTGTTCAAGGACGAAGTCCACCAGAAAGAAGAGGTGTTCTTCGACAAAGGGGGGGTGGCCTCGTTCGCCAAGTTTTTGGCCGAAGGCGAAGAGGCCCTCTACGAGAAGCCGGTGCTGCTCCAGGGCGAGGTGGACGTGGTGAGCGTGGAGGTGGGGTTGATCCACACCAAGGGCTACAGCAACCAGCTGGTGAGCTACGCCAACATGATCCCCACCAAAGACGGCGGTACCCACGTCTCCGGCTTCAAAACCGCCTATACCCGGGCCATCAACGCCTACGCCAAGAAGGCCGGGCTGGTCAAGGGCGACCTCGAGCCCACCGGCGACGACCTGCTGGAGGGGGTGTTCTGCGTGGTCTCGGTGAAGATTCCGCAGCCGCAGTTCGAGGGCCAGACCAAGGGTAAGCTCTTGAACCCCGAGGCCGGAACCGCAGTGAGCAAGGTGGTCTACGAAAAGCTTACGGACTGGCTGGAGGAAAACCCCCGCGCGGCCAAGCTGATCTATGAAAAAGCCCAGCGAGCCGCCCAGGCCCGCGAGGCCGCCCGCAAGGCCCGCGAGCTGGTGCGCCGCAAGGACGCGCTGGAGTCCGACGAACTCCCCGGCAAGCTGGCCGACTGCCAGTCCGAAGACCCCGCCGAGGCCGAGCTCTTCATCGTGGAGGGAGACTCGGCGGGGGGCAGCGCTAAGCAGGGCCGCGATCGCCGCTTCCAGGCCATCCTGCCGCTGCGCGGCAAGATTCTGAACGTGGAGAAAGCCGGCCTGGGCAAGGCCCTCAAAAACGCCGAGGTGCGGGCCATGGTGGCAGCCATCGGGGCGGGCATTGACTCCAACGTGGAAGAGGCCCATTTCAACCTCGAGGACCTGCGCTACCACAAGATCATCATCATGACCGACGCCGACGTGGACGGCTCGCACATCCGCACCCTCTTGCTCACCTTCTTTTACCGTTACATGCGCCCGATCCTCGAGGGCGGCTACCTCTACATCGCCCAGCCGCCCTTGTACCGGCTGCAAGTGGGGGGGGGAAAAAACGCCAAAGTGCAGTACCTCTTCAACGACGAGGCCCTCAAGGAGGCCATCGCCAAGCTCCCGGAACGAGCAAGCTACGAGGTGCAGCGCTTCAAGGGCTTGGGCGAGATGAACCCCGAGCAGCTCTGGGAGACCACCATGGACCCGGCCAAGCGGGTGCTGAAGCAGGTCACCATGGAAGACGCCCTCTACGCCAACGAAATCTTCGAAGCCCTGATGGGTCAGGACGTGGCCCCGCGCCGTGAGTTCATCGAAGAAAATGCCCGCTTTGCCCAGCTTGATATCTAGTGGCGGGGATCGTCCCCTAGGTGTACGGGCGTAGCCCGTCCCAAAGGGAATCTACCTCTGGGTGTACAGCCATAGGCTGTCCCGAGACGCTTCCTTCGCCGCCGGTAGGCGGGGTAGGGAATCTACCTCCGGGTGAAAAAACCCCCGCGTTTAGCGTCTGGCGTTTTGCGTATTGCGTACGACGTACGGCGTCAATACAACCCAACGCCCCAAAAATTTGCCGGTGTGGCAGGATTGTATTCTGATATAGACAGAATATAGCCATCTCCGGTAGAGTAGAGAATCTATGTTCCGCTACCGAGGCCCCGAACCCAAAGGCGATCAGCCCAAGGCCATTGCCCAGCTCACCGAGGCCATCCAGGACGGCGAACGCTTTGTGACGCTGCTCGGGGCCACCGGAACCGGCAAGACCGTGACCATGGCCCAGACCATCGCCGCCCTAGGCCGCCCGGCGCTGGTACTCGCCCCCAACAAGGTGCTGGCGGCCCAGCTTGCCTCGGAGTTCCGCGAGCTCTTCCCGGAGAACGCGGTGGAATACTTCATCAGCTACTACGACTACTACCAGCCCGAGGCTTACGTGCCGGGGCGCGACCTCTACATCGAGAAGGACGCCAGCATCAACCCCGAGATCGAGCGGCTGCGCCACTCCACCACCCGCAGCCTCCTCACCCGGCGGGATGTGATCGTGGTGGCCTCGGTCTCGGCCATTTACGGCCTAGGGAGCCCGGAGGACTACCGGAACATGAGCCTGGTGGTGGAGGTGGGGCAAAACCTGCCCCGCGAGGTTCTCCTCGAGCGGCTAGTGGACCTTCAGTATGAGCGAGGGGACCTCCAGCTCGAGCCCGGCAAGTTCCGCGCCAAAGGCGAGGTGCTCGAGGTCTGGCCCGCCTACGAGACCGAGCCCATCCGCATCGAGATGTGGGGGGATACCCTGGAGCGCATCAGCGTGACCCATCCGGTCACCGGGGAACGGCTCAAAGACCTCCCCGGTTTCGTCCTCCTCTCCGCCACCCACTACGCCACGCCGGAAGCCCGGCTCAAGGAGGCCATCCCCCAGATCAAGGCCGACCTCGAGGTGCGGCTGCGCGAGCTGGAGGAGCAGGGTAAGCTCCTCGAGGCCCAGCGGCTCAAGGAGCGCACCCTCTACGACCTGGAGATGCTCGAGGTGATGGGCACCTGCCCGGGCATCGAGAACTACAGCCGTTACCTCTCCGGCAAGGCCCCCGGTGAGCCGCCCTACACGCTGCTGGATTACTTCCCCGAGGATTACCTGACCTTCCTCGACGAGTCGCACGTGACGGTGCCGCAGCTGCGGGGGATGTACAACGGCGACTACATGCGTAAAAAGACCCTGGTGGACTACGGCTTTCGCCTGCCCTCGGCCCTCGATAACCGCCCCTTGCGCTTCAATGAGTTCCTCGAGCGGGTGGGGCAGGTGCTATTCGTCTCGGCTACCCCCGGCCCTTACGAGCGAGAGGTCTCGGGGCGAACCGTCGAGCAGATCATCCGGCCCACCGGGCTCTTAGACCCCAAGGTCACCATCAAACCGGCCCGGGGCCAGATCGAAGACCTGATGGGGGCCATCCGCGCCCGTGCGGCCAAGAAGGAGCGGGTGCTGGTCACGGTGCTTACCGTGCGGATGGCCGAGGAGCTGACCAACTACTTGGTCGAACACGGGATCCGGGCCCGCTACCTGCACCACGAGCTCGACGCCTTCGAGCGCCAGGCCCTCCTGCGCGACCTGCGGCTGGGCCACTTCGACTGCCTGGTGGGCATCAACCTGCTGCGCGAGGGCCTGGACCTGCCGGAGGTGAGCCTGGTGGCCATCCTCGACGCCGACAAGACCGGCTTTTTGCGCAGCGAGCGTTCGCTCATCCAGACCATCGGGCGGGCGGCCCGTAACGCCGAGGGCGAGGTCTACCTCTACGCCGAGACGGTGAGCGAGGCCATGCGGGTTGCGGTAGAGGAGACCAACCGCCGCCGGGCCATCCAGGAGGCGTATAACCAGGCGCACGGCATCACCCCACAGACCGTGCAGAAGTCGGTGCGGAAGGTGATCCGGCCCGACGACTACGAAGAAGAAGCCGCCCAAGCCCCCCTCGAGCGCCCCGAGGATCTGCGCGAGGCCCTCTTGAACTTGGAGGAGGAGATGTGGCGGGCCTCCGAAGCGCTGGACTTCGAGCGGGCGGCCCTTATCCGCGACCAGATGCGCAGCCTCGAGGCCCGGCTATTGGGCCTGCCCGAGCCCACCAACGCCGGCAAGCCGCGGCGGGGGAGAAGGCGGAGATAAGCGCAGGGGCGAAAACCGATGAAGATGAACGCCCTTTAGCCAATACCACATAAGCCGGATATTCCCCAGGGACTAAGATGGAAGCGCGAGGGGGTGCAGGTACCCAACACGCCCTCAGGGTAAGCGCTGTCGTGGTATCGGCTTCAAGAGCCGCATCGGAAACGAGGTGAATGGGTATCATTATGAGAAAAGCCTTAGCCTTTCTGTTGACCGGCCTGGCTACTTTGGCCGCCGCTCAGGTTCGCCCGCAGAGCATCATCGTCAACCCCACGCCCCCGGCGGACCTGCAGGTGCGGGTGTGGGTGGACCGCGACCCGAGCGGTCAAGGAAACCCGGTGTACGACTTCGGGGAGCCCATCTACGTCTCGGTGCAGGTGACCCAAGACGCCTATGTCTACCTCTTCAGCGTGCGGGCCACCGGCGAGATCGTGGGCATCCTGCCCAACGCCTACGACCAGGACAACTTCCTGCGGGCCGGTGAGGTGCGCACCTACCCCCCGGCGGGGGCGCAGTACAGCTTCACCGTAGCCCCTCCGGCGGGGCAGGACCGGGTGCTGGCGGTGGCCAGCCGCCGTCCGCTGGACGTCTCCGAGATCGTGGACATCCAGACCGGCCAGGCCCGCATCCAGGGGGTGCAGAACCTGGCCAGAGCCCTTTCCATCGTGGTCACCCCGGTGCCTCGGCAGGACTGGGTGAGCGATGAGGCCTACTTCATCGCCGGCCAGCTCCCCCCGCCGCCGACCGCGACGCTCAGTGTGGACTCCAACCCGCGCGGGGCCACCGTGCGGCTGAACGGGCAGGTGGTGGGCAACACTCCCTTGACCCTCACCATCGACGCCGAGCCAACTACCGTGGAGGTCTCGAGGGCCGGTTACCCTACCTACCGCACCAGCATCAGCCCGCGGGTGGGGGAGCAGGTCCGGGTCTATGCCGACTTGCAGGCGCTGTTGGTCAGCCGGATTGTGGTGGACGCCAACATCCGGGGGGCCCAGGTATACATCGACGGGCGCTTCGTAGGAAACGTCCCGGTGAACGTCACCGCCACGCCGGGCAACCGCGTGGTGGAGGTGCGGGCCGGGGGCTACACCACCTTCCGCACCACCGTCAACCTGCGGCCCGGCGAGACCGAGCGGGTCTACGCTACCCTGCGGGCCGTCACCCCGCCGCCCCAACCCAACCCGCCCATTGTGGTGCCGGCCCCCAACGTCCCTACCGGGCGGATCACCTATACCTGCCAGGGTGGGCGCCTGGTGGTTAATTACGCCACCCCCAACTTAGTGCAGGTCTTTTATAACGATGACTTCCAAGATTTGCCCTTGACCCAAAGCGGAGGAACCCTGGTTTACTCGAACGGCACCTACACCTGGCAACTTCGGGGAGGCATCGGCTCATTCTTCGTCCGGGGCGGACAGGTCCGTAGCGGCTGCCGCCCGCAGTAGTATGGGGTTGGGCGGGCTTTCCTAGGAAAGCCCGCCCCTAAACTTTAGCTCACTAACATGCCATCAGCTCAAGGAGGAATACTGTATGGCCATGAAAAAACTCGCTTTTCTTGGTCTAGCTGGACTGTTGGTCGGCCTCATTAGCGCGTGCAGTGGGATCGTCGAAGTAATAGTTCGGTTGCCCATTGACTTTGGCCAGGGAAACAAACTGGTCATTACCAATGCTCGCCTGTCCACCAATTACTACGACGGCAACAGCAGCAACCCTACCTACTACATCTGCGATAACAAGACGACTATCATCACCTACAGCTTTACCTACAATGACCCCTTCTACTTTGGGGGTTGGAGCTCGCAACTTAGAGGATACGCATCAGGCGAAGTTAAGGGGCAGGTCAACTTTTCGGCGAACGATCCGCGTAACAATGTCGCTACCCGTACCGTGACCGTAGATTATCAGGTTTACCCAGGGGCCGTACCGCTCAATAATGGGACAGGTGCGTCTGTTCAATCCAGCGGCGTATCAGCCCAATCCATTATCGTCGTTCCCAACCCCTCCATCGTCGGCAGAACCTATGTTGATATCTTGGTAAAGGGTGCGAATGGGGCAGCCGACTTGACAGGTACGGTAGGCCCGCTGAAGGTCATCGACAACTGCCCATAGGCTAGGAGAGCCAGATGAAACGCTTTGTAGTCCTTTTGCTTTCTTCACTGCTGTCTTCCTGTGTCTATCTGGTCGAAGATACCACGCCGGATAGCCGGCCCATCCCGGTGCCTAATTCGCAGATGGTTCCAGCTCCCAGTGCGGGGAATTATACCTATGCCTGTAATGAAGGGCGCCTGGTAGTCAACTACCTGAGCAGCGATAGCGTTCGAGTGTTTTACAATGATGCATTTCAGGCTTTATCTTTGCGGAGTATTTCGCCGGAGCGAGTTTACTCCAATGGGACGTACACTTGGTCTTTGAACCGTTCGGGGCAGGGAACCCTTCGGGTAGGCTCCCAATTCGTTCGTACAGGCTGCGCCCTGTAGAGGCTAAAAAAGATAGGGGTCGGGCTTCCCCGACCCCCATGGAGTTGCTTATTAGGCCAGCAAAATAGGCCGCTCGAGGTAGTAGGCCACCCGCTCCAAGAGCCGGCTTGCCGTCTTTGCCTCCAGATCCCCGCTCACCGACAAAAGGGCCTGCTCGCCCAGGCGGCGGCCCAAGGAGAGTACCTTGGCCCCAGGGAAGATGAGCTGGTCGAAGCTGTCCAAAACCAGCACCACCAGACCACCCTCGGCTTCGGTGGCGGCCTCTAGGGCTTCCAGGGTTCCCCGCAGGGTGTGGGCGGGAACGGCCTGGTAAGCCCGCAGGGTTTCGCCCTCGAGCACCCCCTTGTTGGCCCGCAGCGGCAGCTCGAGGTCGGCCAGGGCTTTCTCCGCTGCCCGGTAGAGGAGGGGTAGCATCCCTACCTCGCGGTGCCAGGCCTGGGCCAGCGTCTCCGCGGCTTGGGCAGCCGCCCCGACTTGCACGAGCTGTTGCCAGGCCTGTACCCGGAGCGGGGCAGCAGGGGTGGGGGCTACCTGGCTGTCGCCGGGAAAATACGTCTGGGGGCTAGGGGTGGGAGTGGTATCGGCGCCGGAGGCAGCAAATCCGCTCCAGGCGGCCGGAGCCATCTCGGCGGCCTCAGGGGCTGCAGGTTCTTCCGGCGTCTCGGCAAAGCTCGGCGCCGGTTCGGCGGGAAGCTCGCTGATCGGTGATTCTTCCCCGAAGGACGTGGCCTCGGCGGGGGCCGGCTCGGCCTGCCAAGCGGGGGGGACGGTCTCGCCCTGCCAGGGGGGAACCGAAGGCTCAGGGGAGGGCTCTTGCCAGGGCTGGGCCGCCGGCTCGCCCCAGCTCGAGGGGATAGCTTCGGGCCAGCTCGGCAGGGGGGGTTCCGCCGGGGTGGATGCGCTTACCTCGGGCTCGCCCCAGTCTCCTAGGTCGAGGGGGGCGGGCTTGCTGTGAGGAAGCGCACCGGTCGGATCCGAGGAGGGAGCACTCACCCCGGGCCAGGTGAACTGTTCTTCCCGGCTGAGGCCGGGGAATTGCGTCACGTCGAGGCTCGGCGGGGCAGGCTCGGCGGTTATCGCCGGCATGGGCTCGGAGTTGGGGCCGCTGGCGGGCGCTTCGGCCTCGAGGCCGGGGGCCTCCAAGCCCAAGTCATCGAAAACGATATCGAAATCCCCCAGGGTGGGGTGCTTATCCGCCGGTTTCTCCCCGAGGGGGGGTACTGAGAAACCGCTCCGCGGGGGCTCTCCAGGAGGCGGGGGCGAAAAGGTGGAGGCGGTTGCTTTCGGGGGGGTTGGCTGGCTGGTTGGGATCACATCGCTCAGGCTCACCCCCTCTTTGGCCAGCATGGCCTGGGCCTGGCTGATGTCGGGGATGGTCTCCGGCGGAGCCGGCTGCTCCTCGGGGGTAGGGGGCAGGTCGATCTCCCCGGCCATGACCTTAGCCAGGAAGGAGAGGATATCGCGCTCGACGATGGTGCCTTCTGGCCCGCTGCCTTTGAGGGTGCGCCAGTCGATCCCGTTTTCTTCGGCCAACCGCCGGGCTAACGGCGTGATTTTGGGTTCGCTCATCTTGAGGGCTATCATAGCGCAAGGTGATAGCCTAGAACGGTGGAAATAACCTTCGCCCAACTCCTGAGCGACTACTGCCTCCAAGCCCAGCCCTCCCAGACCGTGCTGATCGAGGCCCAGACCCCGGCCCTGCCCCTCATCGAGGCCCTGGTTCCGGCCCTCCTGGAGCGCGGAGCTTACCCGCTGGTGCTCTTGGAGTATCCCGAGCAGGGGCGGGATTTCCTCGAGAAAGCCGGGGCTTGGCTCGAGCAAATCCCGCCCATCCGCTGCCAGATGGCCGAGGCGGCCAACGCCTCTTTGCGCATACAGAGCGAGGAGAACCCCCTCTCGCTCTCCGGAATTGACCCGGCCCGCCTCACCAGGCACCGCAAGGCCTGGCGCGAGCTCTCGGAGATCCGCCTGGGCAAGCGCTGGACGCTCACCCTCTACCCCACCCCGGGGTATGCCCAGCAGGCCGGGATGAGCACCGCCCATTTCCGAGCGTTCGTGCAACGGGCGCTGTTCCTCGACAAGCCCGATCCGGTAGCCGCTTGGCGCGAGCTGGCGGCTTTCCAGGCGGCTTTGATCGAGCGGCTCCGGAAAGTGCGGGAGGTCCGGCTCGAGGCCGAGGGCACCGATTTACGGCTTAGCGTGGAAGGGCGCACCTGGGTCAACTCCGACGGTAAGCGCAACATGCCCTCGGGTGAGGTGTTCACCGGCCCCTGGGAGGCCTCCGCCGAGGGAGAGGTGAGCTTCAACCTGCCGGCGGTGGTGGCCGGGCAGCGGGTGGAGGGGGTGTACCTGAGGTTTCGGCAAGGCCAGGTGGTGGAGGCCCGGGCTGAGCGGGGGGAAGAATACCTGCACTCGGTGCTCGAGAGCGACCCTGGGGCGAAGTTCCTGGGCGAACTCGGCATCGGCACCAACTTTGGCATCGACCGCCCCAGCGGGATCGTGCTCTTCGACGAGAAGATCGGCGGGAGCGTGCACCTGGCGTTGGGCAACAGCTACCCCGAGACCGGGGGGACCAACCGCTCGGCGGTGCACTGGGACCTGGTGCTCGACCTGAGGTCTGGCGGGCGCATCTGGGCCGATGGGGAGGTGTTGCAGGAGAACGGGCAGTTCGTGGGGATCTGACCGGCCAGCACCCCTTGGCTACCGCATTGCGCAAGGAAAAGTAGGCCAGATCTTGTCCTCAGGCCGGTTTCAGACGGCCAGCACCGCCGCCCCCCGCACCCTCCCGGCGCGCAGGTCGGAGAGGGCCTGGCTGGCCGCCTCGAGCGGGTAGACTTGTACCTCGGTTTTGATGGGCACCTGCGGGGCCAAGGCCAGAAACTCCTCGCCATCTTGGCGGGTCAGGTTGGCTACCGAGCGCAGCCCCCGCTCCTCCCACAACAGCGCGTAGGGGAAGGCGGGGATTTGGCTCATGTGGATGCCGCCGCAGACCACGGTGCCACCTTTGTCCACGTCCCGCAGGGCCTTGGGTACCAGGGCTCCGTCCGGGGCGAAGAGGATCGCCGCGTCCAGCTTCTGCGGCGGGCTTTGGTCCGAACCCCCGGCCCAGACCGCCCCCAGCTCGAGGGCAAAGCGCTGCCCTAGGGTGTCGCCGGGCCGGGTGAAGGCGTAGACCTGTCGGCCTTGGTGCCGGGCTACTTGGGTCAGGATGTGGGCGGCGGCGCCGAAGCCATAGAGGCCCAGGCGCTCGGCCTGGCCGGCCAGCTTGAGGCTGCGGTAACCGATGAGCCCCGCGCACAGGAGGGGAGCGACCTCGAGGTCGCCGTATCCCGCCGGCAAGGGATAGCAGAAATCGGCGTAGGCCACAGTGTACTCTGCGTAGCCGCCGTCGAGGTGATAGCCGGTGAAGCGGGCCTGTGGGCAGAGGTTCTCCTGGCCCCGTTGGCAGTACTTGCAGGCCCCGCAGGCCCAGCCCAGCCAGGCCACCCCTACCCGCTCTCCGAGGGTAAACCGCCCCACCCCCGGCCCCAATCCGGCCACCTCCGCCACGATCTGGTGGCCCAGGATGAGGGGAAGCCGGGGGGCCGGGAGTTCGCCGTCCAGGATGTGCAGGTCTGTGCGGCAGACCCCGCAGGCCCGTACCCGCAGGAGCACCTGGCCCGCTTCCGGCACCGGCAGGGGGCGCTCGGCCCGCTGTAGCGGCCCTCCCGGCACTTCTAGCAGCATCGCGCGCATCTAGCCCCAGTGTACGCAAAAAACCGGGCCGCCCTCGCGGCCCGTGATAGGTCGGGGCCCTCGCCCAGGGGCGGGCGGCCCGGCTGCGTTACTTGGTCTCTTTTTCTTCCTCGAGCCCGAGCTGGTTCAAGAGGTCGCCGTAAAGGTCGCCCAGCTTGACCGAGGCGTTGGCCGCGGTGACCACGTTGGGGTCGTAGTTGGTGTAGGCGGCGGTGACCCCGTACTCGCTCTCGCGGGGGCGGCGCTCGAGGCGACCCTCAGCCCGCGCCCCCTTGTTCTTCTTTTTAGGCCGCTCGCGGTTGTCGCGCATCTGCGGCCCGCCCCGCCGGGAACGCTCGCCCTCTTCGGCCTCCTCGGGCTGGGGGGTGGGGGCGGGCGGGGTCAGAAGGCGCTTGCGCGAGAGGGAGATGCGCTGCTCGACGGGGTCGATGTTGAGGATCACCGCCTCGACCTCATCGCCCTTCTTGAAGAGGTCGGAGGGCTTCTCGACGCGGGTGTAGTCGAGCTCGCTGATGTGGATCAAGCCCTCGATGCCCGGCTCGATCTCCACGAACACCCCGAAATCGGTGAGGCCGGTGACCTTACCCTTGACCGGCGTGCCCGGCGGGTAGCGGTCGGGGAGGCTCTTCCAGGGATCGGGCTGGGTCTGGCGCAAGCCCAGGGAGAGGCGGCGCTCGGTTGGGTCGATGCGCAGCACCACCGCCTCTACCTCTTCGCCCTCTTTCACCACCTCGGAGGGGTGTTTGGGGCGTTTGGTCCAGGAGAGTTCGCTGATGTGGATCAGCCCCTCGAGGCCCGGCTCCACCTCCACAAAGGCCCCAAAGGGAGTGAGGCCCACCACCTTGCCCCGCACCCGGCTGCCGATGGGGTACTTCTCGCTCACGGTGAGCCAGGGGTCGGGGACCAGGGCCTTGATCGAGAGGTTGACCCGCTCGCGCTCGGGATCTACCGAGAGCACCTTGGCCCGCACGGTCTGCCCCTTCTGGATCACTTCCTTGGGGTGGGTGAAGCGGCCCCAGGTGATTTCCGAGCGGTGCACCAGGCCGTCCACGCCGCCCAGCGCCACGAACACCCCGAACTCGGTAACCTCGACCACCTGGCCTTCGACTACGTCGTCGGGTTTGAGCTGCGAGAGCAGGTTGGCCCGCAGGTTCTTCTGCTCTTCTTCCACCACCGCCCGGCGAGAGAGGATTACCCGACCTTTTTTGCGGTTGAGCTCGATGATCTTGACCGGGAAGCTCTGCCCCACGTACCCGTCGAGTTCGGGGGTGCGCTTGAGGTCAACCTGAGAGGCCGGCAAGAAGGCGCGGACGCCCTCGACAAAGGCCACCAGTCCCCCTTTGACCTTCTCCTTCACGGTGACCATCACCGGCTCGGCCCGGTCGAAAAGCTCCTGGATCTTGACCCAGCTCCTATCGGTCTCGGCCCGTTTCTTGGAGAGGATAATCTGGCCGTTCTCGAGGTCGGCCCGCACCACGTAGACGTTGACCACGTCGCCGGGCTTCAAAAGCTTTTTAAGCTCCTCTTCGGGAAGGTTCTCCTCGGTGAGCTGGTTGAAGGGGATGATGCCCTCGCTGCGGGCGCCGATATCCACCGCCACGCCGTCATGGCCTACGAATACCACCGTTCCTTGCAGGATCTGCCCGCGCTGAACGGTCTTCTCGAGGCGCGCTTCGGCGTCTTGTAGGGCTTGTTCCATCAAGCTTCCGCTAGCCGGGGTTGCCTCGGCGCTGGCTTGAGCCGGGGCGGCTTCCGTCGCGGTTTGAGGAGCGGGGGCCTGAGCTTCGCTGGCCGGTACTTGGGGTTGCTGGGGGGTCCCGTCCGTCGTTTCTACGACCTGCACGGGGGTCTGGGTTGCCTTGTCTTCCATCCGCCTGTTTCCTCCTGCCTCTGATCCTTCAGGGGAGATCCCCCTTTGGGATCTGCTCCTGACTTCAGGAGCGTCGCCATGCGAATCGCCGTGCGTTTTGGGTTGCACGGCATCGTTGCAATGGAGCACGCATTCGCAAGACGGAGAGCCCTCTTAAGGGCGACCTATCCGTTATAGCATAGAGCGGCGCTTCGCACAACCCACGCAGTTTTTTGCGTGATAGACTTAGGCTCGTGCGCGTCAAGGAGCTCATGAAAGCTAGACCCCACAGCGTGCGCCTGGACGAGACCTTGCTGGTGGCCGCCCAGCGGATGCTCCAGCACCGCCTGGGGGGGCTGCCGGTGGTGGACGAAAGCGGGAAGCTGGTGGGGCTTATCGAGGTGGACGATTTGCTGCCCCGACCGGAAAACGTCCCTTTCTCCGAGGTGGAGGCCTTGCGGTTGTTCGATGAATGGGTGGATCCGGGCTCGGTGGAGGGCATCTACCGGCAGTACCAGTCCAGGCCGGTGGCGTCAGCCATGCGCACCGAGCTGGCGGTGGTCTCTCCCGAGGACCCGCTGGAAACCGCCCTGGTGCGCATGCTGCAAAACCGGCAGTACCGCCGCGTGCTGGTGGTAGACGCGCAGGGCCAGTTGATCGGCACCCTCACCCGCAGCGATTTCCTGCGGCTGTTTGTGATGCAAGGCCCGTCGGCTTCCCACCCGATCACCCCCACGGAGGATTGATGCACCTGCTAGAGGTTTTTTACCTGCTCCTGGCGGCCCAGCTCCTAGGCTGGGTCTTCAAAACCCTAAGACAACCCGTGGTGATCGGCGAGGTGCTGGCGGGGGTAGTGGTGGGCCCGGCGGTGCTGGGTTGGGTGCACCAGGGGGAGATCTTGGAGTTTCTCGCCGAGCTGGGGGCGATCTTCTTGCTGTTCATGGTGGGGCTCGAGACCCGCCTCAAGGACATCTTGGCGGTGGGCAAAGAGGCCTTTCTGGTGGCGGTGCTGGGGGTGGCCTTCCCGTTCGTGGGGGGGTACTTCTACGGCGGGGTCATCGGCTTCCAGCAACTCCCGGCGCTGTTTCTGGGCACCACGCTGGTGGCCACCAGCGTAGGCATCACCGCCCGGGTGCTGCAGGAGCTGGGGGTGCTCTCGCGCCCCTACAGCCGTATCATCCTGGGGGCGGCGGTCATCGACGACGTGCTAGGCCTGATCGTGCTGGCGGTGGTCAGCGGGGTGGCCCAGAGCGGGACTGTGGAGATCGCCGCGGCGCTGCGCATCACGCTGATCTCAGCCGTGTTTGTGGGGGCGGCCATGGCCCTGGTGCCCCTGGTGCGCCGCCTTCCGCTCGAGCGCCTGCCGGTGGGGAGCCCCTTTGGCTTTGCCCTAGTGGCGGGGGTGGGGTTGGCGGCGCTGGCGGCGGCCATCGGCCTGGCCCCCATCGTGGGGGCTTTCCTGGCGGGGATGCTGCTGGCCGAGGTGCGGGAGAAATATGAGCTCGAGCGGCCCTCCTTCGCCGTGCAGGCCTTTTTGTCGCCCATCTTCTTCGCCATGGTGGGGGTTCGCCTGGAGCTAGCCGCGTTGGCCCAAAGCCAGGTGCTCCTCTACGGTAGCGTGGTGCTGCTGATCGCTTTGGCGGGCAAGCTGGTGGGGGGGTTTTTGGGAGCGCTCAGCCAGGGGTTCCGGCGGGCGGTGGTGGTGGGGGTGGGGATGGCCCCCAGGGGCGAGGTGGGCCTTATCGTGGCCGCCCTGGGCCTGGCGGCGGGGGCGGTGAACGAGGAAGAATACGCCCTGGTGCTCTTTATGGTGGTGGGTACCACCCTGCTGGCTCCGCTGTTCTTGCGCCCGGTGATCGCCTGGGCCGAGCGAGAATCGCCCTCCGAGCGCAGGCGGGCTTGAGCCGGGAGGCCAAAGCCCGCAGTATACTGGCGGCAAGGTGCGCATCCTGGCCGTCGTGGTGCTGCTGGGCTTGGCGGGAGCCCAGGAGCTGTTTCATACCGTGCAGCGGGGAGAGACCTTGTTCTCCATCGCCCGTCGCTACGGCACCACGGTGGAGACCCTGATGCGCCTCAACGGCCTCAGCCGCCCCAACCTCGAGGTCGGCCAGGTCTTGCGGCTGCCCGCCCCCGCGGCCCAACCCCAGCCCGCCGCCGCTACCTATTCCGTGCAGCCTGGGGATACGCTTTTTAGCATCGCCCGGCGCTTCGGGGTGACGGTGGAGGCGCTACAGGGGGAGAACAACCTGACCGATACCGCGTTGAGCGTGGGCCAGGTGCTGAAGCTTCCCGCCCCGTCGCCGGTGGCTCCCTCTCCCCAATCCCCCGGCCCGGCTTTCTCGAGGGAGTACGACCCGGCGCATCCGGTGCTCCAAGCCGCCCTCAAGTACCTGGGTACGCCCTACAAGTTCGCGGCCAACTCCGAGACCGCGCTGGACTGCTCGGCCTTCGTGCAGCGGGTGTACGCGGAGGTGGGGCTCGAGCTGCCCCGCACCAGCCGCGAGCAGTGGGATACTTTGCCGGCGGTGCAGGGCGAGGTGAGGCCGGGCGACCTGGTGTTCTTCAGCTTTGGGGGGCATCAGATCGACCACGTGGGGATCTACTTGGGCCGGGGGGTATTTGCCCACGCCAGCACCTACGGCAGCCGGGTGGTGATCGAGAGCCTGGAGGCCCCCTACTACCAAAAGACCTACCGGGGTGCCCGCCGCCCCGAACTGCCCGTGCAGACCCTAAAGTAAACCCTGCTGCGCCTCAGTGGGGGATCCGCTCGAGGATGGTCCGCACCACGTCGTCTATACCCATCTCGCTGGTGTCCACCAGCACCGCGTCGGGGGCCGGGGCGAGCTGGACTCGGTCGGCCTGGTCGCGCCGCAGGATCTCCTGTAGCACCGTCTCGTACTCGGCGTTGCGCTCGGGGAGGCGGCGCAAGGCCCGCACCTCGGGGCGGGCGGTGAGGTAAAACTTCCAGGCGGCCTGGGGAAAGACCGTGCTACCCATATCCCGCCCCTCGACCACGAAGGGCGGGGAAAGCTCGCGCAGGCGTTGGTAGACGTACTGGCGTACGCGTGGGTGTTTGGCCACCGCCGAGACCATGGCGTCCACCTCGCGGGTGTGCAGCTGCTCGGTGACGTCTTCGCCTTCGGCCAAGAGCCGGTTGCCTTCGGGGCGCGGGAGGAGCTGGATGGGGTGGGCCTCGAGGGTCGCCAGGATCGCGGCTTCGTCCTCGGGGTTCACCCGGTAGCGCTCGACCTGGTAGGTGGCCCCTCGGTAGAGCAACCCGGAGGAGACATAGGGTAAGCCTAGGGCGGCGGCCACTCGCTGGGCGACGCTGGATTTTCCCGATGCGGAAGGGCCATCAATGGCGATAATGGCGTCCGGCGGTACGGTCGGCTCCTTTTCCTCCATGGATGGTTTCACCATGCGATGACCCCAACGGGCCAGTGTACCAAAGGGTGGGGGGATCAATCCTCCCCGCGCAAGCGATCCAGGTCTTCCCAGAAGCTAGGGAAGGAGATGCTGGCCCACTCGGCCTCGTGCACCGTGACCCCTACCGGCAACCCGCACACCGCGAAGGCCATGGCGATGCGGTGGTCGTGAAAGGGTTCGACGTGGCCCGGCTGCACACCGCCGCCGAAAATCCGAATCCAATCCGGGCCGACCTCGGTCTTCACCCCGAGGTTGTTCAGATTCTTGGCGATGGCCTCGAGGCGGTCCGACTCCTTGACCCGCAGCTCCTCCAGGTCCGGGATGAAGGTCTCGCCCTCGGCCCAGGCGGCGGCGGCGGAGAGGATCGGGATTTCGTCTACCATCAGGGGGATCAAGGAGGGATCCACCGCCACCCCTCTGAGCGGCGAACTTTTGGCCCGAATCCAACCCACCGGCTCGCCATCCTGCCCTTCGGTGACCTCCCAGCTGAGGTCCGCGCCCATCTCCTTCAGCACGGTGAGAAGGCCGGTGCGGGTGGGGTTGAGCCCCACCCCCTCGAGCGCCACCTCGGAGTCCGGGGTGATGAGGGCCGCTACGAGGAAGAAAGCCGCGCTGGAGAAATCCCCCGGCACGGTAAGATTGCGGGCCGCAAAGGGCTGGGCGCGGCGGGTGCGGATGCAGTTACCCTGAACTTCTAGGGGCAGCCCATAGTGCCGGAAGATGCGCTCGGTGTGGTCGCGGGTGGGAGCGGGCTCGGTCACCTCGGTCTCCCCTTCGGCGAAGAGCCCGGCCAGCAAGACCGCGCTCTTGACCTGGGCGCTGGCTACGGGTAGCTCGTAGCGGATGCCCTTGAGCCCTCCGCCCCGGATGGCCAGCGGGGCCAGCCTTCCGCCGTCCCGCCCCTCGATCCGGGCCCCCATCTGGCGCAGTGGGGCCGTCACCCGGCCCATCGGGCGGCGGCGCAAAGAAGCGTCTCCGGTGAGCACCGCGAACATCTCCTGCCCCGCGAGCAACCCGCTCAAAAGCCGGATCAGCGTCCCGGCGTTGCCGCAGTCCAGGACGTCGCCGGGCTCTTTGAGCCCGAGGCCCACCCCCTGGATGTGAAAATGCGGACCCTCCTCGCGGATCTCAGCTCCCAGGGCTTGCATCACCCGGGCCGTGGAGAGGGTATCCCCGGCTTTGAGGGGGTGGTAGAGCCAGCTTTGGCCCTGGGCCAGCGCGCCAAGCATCAGGCCGCGGTGGGTCACCGATTTGTCGCCGGGAACCCGGAGGGTGCCGCGGAGGGAGCGGGTGGGTAAGAGGTGCCGATCCATCCCTTGGGATTATAGCCGGATCGCCCAGCGACCCGTATCCGCTAGCTCAGGAGAACAAGAGGGTATTAACACGCTTTCCCCGTATAGTAGGAAGGGAATGAACCCAGCCATCAACCACGCCGAACCCCGCTACAGGGAAAAACTTGATATGGCCGCCGAGGCGCTGAAAAAGTTCAGCGGACCCATCTACGTGGTGACCCACGTAGACCCCGATGGAGACGCGGTGGGCTCGAGCCTGGGGTTGGCTTTGGCGCTCGAGGCGATGGGCAAGGAGGTCTTTTGGATCTGCCAGCCCCCCCGCTACCTACAGTTTTTAGCCGAGGATTACCGCAATTCGCCGCCCATTTCCCGGGTTCCTGAAGGGGCTTTGTTGGTGGTACTGGATGCTGCCGAGCCGAGTCGGGTGGAAGGGGCCCCCGTCGAAGGTTACGTGATCAACATCGACCACCACGGCACCAACCCCCGCTTCGGCGATATCTCGGTGGTGGACCCTTCTAAAGCTGCGACGGCCCAGATCGTCAAAGATCTGATTGACGCCATGGGCGTGGCCTGGACCCCCGCCATCGCCACCCCGGTGCTCACCGGGATGATCACCGACACCGGAAACTTCGCCTTCGCCAACACCACCCCCGAGCTTTTGCGCACCGCCGCCGACCTGATCGCCCAGGGGGTGGCCTACGCTGAGCTCACCGACCGGCTCAAATGGCGGCCACCGGGGTACTTCCAGCTGATGGGCAAAGTGCTCTCCACGGTGGAGTTTCACTTCGGCGGGTTATTGGTCACCGCCCATCTGCCCCCTGGCCTGAACGGCGAAACCGGCGGCGAGGAAGACTCCGACGACTTCGTGGGCACCATCCGCTACGCCGAGGGCAGCCTGGTGGCGGTTTTCCTGCGCGAGCGCGGCCCCGATACCAAGCTCTCCATCCGCAGCCGGGGCAGGGTCTCGGCGCAGAACATCGCGGTCAAGCTGGGCGGGGGTGGCCACGTTCCAGCGGCCGGGGCCACCTTGCGGGGGATGGGTCTGTCCGATGCCTACGGGAGGCTACTCCCGGTGGTCGAGGAAGAACTCAAGCGCGCGGGCTATCTTTGACCCCGCGGCGCCGAAGAGCCGCCCTTTTTCATGGCTCGATGATCTCTTCGGGCTTGAAGAAGATCCCGATCTCGCGCGCGGCGCTCTCCGGGCTGTCCGAGCCGTGGATGACGTTCTCGTCCACGGTGGTGGCGTAGTCGGCGCGGATGGTGCCGGGGGCGGCTTCCCAGGGGCGGGTCGCGCCCATCAGGCGGCGCATCTCGCTCACCGCCTGGGGGCCTTCCACCACCATCGCCACCACCGGCCCGCTGGTGATAAACCGAACCAGGCCCTCGAAGAAGGGTTTGCCTTTATGCTCGCCGTAGTGGATTTCGGCGACCTCCCGAGGGATCAGCATCTTTTTCATGGCGACGATCTTGAAGCCTTTGCGCTCGATCCGGCTGATGATCTCGCCGGTAAGACCCCGGCGTACGCCGTCGGGCTTGACCATGATGTAGGTGCGTTCCATACCGCAGGCTAGTCTAAGCGCCACCTGGGGAGGGATTCAAGCCAAGTGCGCGGAGGTCACGTTTCCGCGAACCGGTATAGCTGCCCGGCCAGCGTCGCCACGAAAAGCTGGCCCCGGTAGGGCAGGGGCGGGGCCTGGATCGGCCCTAGGCCGCTGGCCTCAAAGGCGACCTGGCCTGTGGCGGCTTCGATGGCCATCACCCGGCCCTCTTCGGTCGCGCAGTAAACATGCCCTTGGGCCAGGGAAAGCCCGGCGGTGGCCTTGCCGACCTCGAGGCTCCACACCTCGTCCCCGGTTTTCAGGTCCAGCGCGTACAGTACTCCCCCCCAACCCGCCACGTAAGCCCGCTCGGTATCCATGGCCGGCGAGCCCCACACCTCCCCTTCGGTGTCGTAGCTCCACAGCACTTCCCGCCCCAGCGGGTCGAAGGCGTGGATTTCCCCGGCCCAGGTCGGAATCAGCAGCACCCCGCCCTGGGCGGGCATCGCGGCGTGAACCGGACCGGTCTCGACCTTGTAGCGCAGGTGGCCGCTCCGCGGGTCCAGGGCGTACAGCCAGCCGTCCTCGCTGGCGGCGAACAAGAGGCCGCGGTAGAGGGTGGGGGGGGCCGAGAGATGCCCCTCGGCCTGCATGGCCCAGCGCAGGTTGCCGTTCTCGTCGAGGGCATACAAGAAGCCATCCCGCCCGGCCAGGTAGACCCAAGGGCCCAGCACCAGCGGGGCCGCGGTGATCTCGGCCCGGCTTTGGTAGCTCCAGAGGGGCCGTCCGGTGAGCGAGAAAACCCCGAGCTTCCCATCCCAAGCGGCGGCGTACAGCTTACCCCCGCCTAGGGTAGGGGGGGCGGTCACCTCGTCGCCCAGGGGCAGGCGGTGGAGGCGTTCTTCGAACAGGTTGAGCTGGGCCACCCCCCGCCCCGCCCCCACCCACAACCGCCCTTCCCAGGCCACCATCTCCGAGGGCCAGGCCACCTCCCCGCCCAGGTCGAAGCGCCCGGCGACTTCCAGGCTTTGCGGCTGGGCCGGTCCGCTGGGGTAGACCCCGCTGCGGGCAGCGCCGGCCCGGGGGGTGGCGGAGAGGCCCTCGCGGTAGCCGCGCAGGCTCTCGGCTAGCCCCCCTCGAGCCTGGGCCGCCCGGGCGGGACGGGCCTGGGCGTTCTTGGCGAGCAGGTGGAGCACCATCCGCGAGGCCCCGGCGGGGATCGCCGGGTTGAGGGTTTCCGGCGGCTTGGGCGCTTCGTAGACGTGTTGGTAGAGCACCGACTGATCGTTCTCCCCCTCGAAGGGCGGTTTGCCGGTGAGGGTGCGGTAGAGCACCGCGCCGAAGCTATACAGATCGGCCTGGGGGCCTAGCGGCAGGCCCTTGGCCTGCTCGGGGGCCATGTACTGCGGGGTGCCCAGGGTGTAGCCGGTGCGGGTGAGGTGGCGGCTTTCCTGGAGCAGATAGGCCAGGCCGAAGTCCATCACCTTGGGGTGGCCCTCGGCGGTGAGCAGGATGTTGCGTGGGGTGAGGTCGCGGTGGAGAACCCCCCGGCGATGGAGGTGCTCGAGGGCATCCAGCACCTCCAGGGCTGCCTCCAGCAGCCGCAGGCCCTCCGGGCCGTCCTCGAAGGGGCCCAGCCGGTCGAAGCTGCCCCCCTCGACGAGTTCCATCACGAAGTAGGTCTTGCCCTCCTCTTCGCCCAGGTCGTAGACCTGCACCACCCCCCGGTGGGAGAGCCGCGAGAGGGCCTTGGCCTCCTGGAAGAAGCGGGCCCGCTCGTTGGGGTGGACGTAGGCGTGAAGGATTTTCACCGCCACCGCCCGCCCCACCCGCTCGTCGTAGGCCCGCCACACCTCGGCCATGCCCCCTTGGCCAAGCGGCGCCTCCAGACGATAACGGCCGGCCAGCTTCACAAGCCCATTCTATGCGGGTAGGGATTAAGGCCAGGTTTAGCTTTCTCTTCTGTAGCCTTGCGGGTCCGTGGCCTTAAACTGAGCGGCGAAAGTGCGTGCTAAGAAGCACCACCGGAGGAAACGTATGAAGCGAAGCGCTGGGTTGATCCTTTCCCTGATCGCTCTGCTGGCCGCCTGTACGAACACCCCGCAGAACAGCCAGCCCATGAACAAGGATGAGGCCAAGGCCACTTCTGAGCTGGCCCTCAGCGACCTGGCCTTGAGCGGGGCCTTGGTGGGAGGGCCGACCGGCCTCATGGCCCAGCAGGCCCAGGCTCTAGGGATCCCGCCGGTGGCGGGGGCGGCGCTCGAGGCCAGCGGCATGAACTTGGCCCAAGCGATAAGTGCGGGGTGCAGGATTGATGTGGGGGGGTGGACAGACCAAGACCTGGACCTCATCCCTGCCGACTTTTCCATCACGGTCAAGGATTGCTCCTACACCGATACCGGCAACGGGTTCAGCTATAGCTTCCAGGGGGGGCTGCGGCTCCAGGACACCAATGATACCCTCAAGGACAGCGGGTTCAAGCTGAGCTTCGAGAACTTCAAGGAAACCATCACCCTCGGCAGCAAATCCCGCGAGCGCACCCTCAACGGCGCCTACACCCTCGGCGCGCAAAACAAAGCGCTCTACCGGGTGGACAAGGGCTACTCGGCCAGCCAGAAGCTCAGCGACGGCAGCAGCACCGACACCCAAAGCGCCGAATATGCGGTGAGCGAGACCTACGCCCCTAACAGCCAGGCTAACCCCAAGGCGGGCGGCACCTTCACCATCGATAAATCCAAGCCCGGCACCCTGACCCTGGCCCACAACAGCACCACCTACCGCTGGAACTGGTACACCGACCCGCCCCTGGTCTACGACGCCTCCTGCAAGGCCAAGACCCCCGAAGGTGTCAAGGTTCCCTTCACCTCTGGCGGGGCCGTCTACACCTATACCAACCCCAACGGAAAAGTCTCGATGCTCAAGGTCGAGTTCACCGGCTGCGGCAGCTACAAAGTGACCTTCGAGGGCGAGGTGGTCGTTCAGGTACCCTGACCCTGGGCCTCGAGCGAGGCCCTACCGGCTCGAAAGCGGGGGCCGAAACCTACGCAACCTGAGCGCGTTGGAGAGCACAAACACCGAGGAGAGGCCCATCGCTGCCCCGGCCAGCACCGGCGAGAGCAGCCAGCCCGTGAGGGGATAGAGCACGCCTGCGGCTACCGGGATTAGCACGGCGTTGTAGGCGAAGGCCCAGAAGAGGTTGAGCCGGATGTTCTTGAGGGTGGCCCGCGAGAGCGCGATGGCGTTGGGCACCCCGCGCAGGTCGCCCGACATCAAGATCACGTCGGCGGTCTCGAGGGCCACGTCGGTGCCGGTGCCGATGGCCAGCCCCACGTCGGCCTGGGCCAGCGCGGGCGCGTCGTTGATACCGTCGCCCACGAAGGCCACCTGGTGGCCCTCGTCCTGAAGTCGCTTCACCGCGTCGGCCTTGCCCTCGGGCAGGACTTCGGCCAGCACCTCGTCTATTCCTAGCTGCTTAGCGATGGCCTCTGCGGTGCGCCGGTGGTCGCCGGTGATCATCGCCACCTTGAAGCCCTGGCGGTGCAGGAGGGCGATGGCCTCGAGGGTTCCCTCCTTGATGGGGTCGGCCACGGCCAGCAGGGCCGCCAGCTTCCCATTGACCGCGGCGTAGAGGGGCGTCTTGCCCTCATCGGCCAGCCGGGCCGCCTCGGCGCCGAAGGCCGATACGTCCAGCCCCAGCCGCGCCATGTAGCGATCCGCACCTACGTCTACCCGGTAGACTCCGACCTGGCCGCTCACCCCGAAGCCGGGGAGGGCCTCAAAGTCTACGGGCTCGCTCAGCTCTAAGCCCCGCCCCTGCGCGGCCTTGACGATGGCCTGGGCCACCGGGTGCTCGGATTTTTGCTCGAGGGAGGCGATGAGCCGTAGGGTTTCTTCCTCTAAGGTGTTTGGCGTTTGGCGTTCGGCGTTCGGCAGGATAAAGTCCGTCAGCTCGGGTTTGCCTTTGGTGAGGGTGCCGGTCTTGTCGAGGGCGATCACCTGGGCCTCCGCCAGGGCCTGCAGGGCCTCCCCCTTGCGGAAGAGCACCCCCATCTCGGCAGCCTTGCCGGTGCCCACCATGAGGCTCACCGGGGTGGCCAGGCCCATGGCGCAGGGGCAGGCGATGATCAGCACCGCCACCGTGTTGACCAGGGCAAAGGTGAGGGCGTTTTCCCCACCGAGAAACAGCCAGGTGAGGGCGGTGAGCAGGGCGATCCCTAGCACGATGGGCGTGAACACCGCCACCACCCGGTCGGCCAGGCCCTGGATGGGCGGCTTGGAGGCCTGGGCCGTCTCGACCAGCCGGATGATCTGCGCGAGCACAGTATCCGCGCCCACCGCGGTGGCCCGGAAGGTGAAGGCTCCGTTTTGGTTGACGGTTCCCCCAACGACCTTGGCCCCCTCGGACTTGAGCACGGGGACGGGCTCGCCGGTGATCATGCTCTCGTCCACGTAGCTTTGCCCCGAGACCACCACCCCGTCCACCGGCACCCGCTCCCCGGGCCTGACCGCGATGAGGTCGCCCGGCAGCACCTCGTCCACGGGGATTTCCCGCTCGAGCCCGCCCTCCACCACCCGTGCGCTTTTGGCCTGCAAGGAGAGCAGCCTGCGCATGGCCTCGGAGGTGCGGCCCTTGGCGATGGCCTCGAGGTACTTGCCCAGGAGGATCAACGTGATCACCACCCCCGCCGCCTCGAAGTAGACGTGCCGGGCCTCTGGGGGGAAGAGGCCGGGGAAGAGCACCACGCCCAGGCTGTAAAAGTAGGCCGCGCTGGTGCCGATCATCACCAGGCTGTTCATGTCGGGGGATCCCGAGCGCAAGGCGGCCCAGCCGTGGCGGTAGAAACGCCGGCCGGGGCCGAACTGGATGGGGGTGGCCAGGGCCAGCATCACCCAGTTCAGGGTGCTCATGACACCATGCCCGAAGGTGCGCATTAGCCAGGCTTCGACCGCCGGAAACAGCATGGGCAGCATGGCCACAAGGAGCAGCGGGAGGGCGAATGCCGCCGAGAGGAGCACCGAGCGGCGCAGGCTGGCCAGCTCCCGGGCACGGGCTTCGCGCTCAATGTCGGCGCGGTCTTGGCCCACCCCCAGCTCGAGCACGCCATACCCGGCCTCGCGGATGGCCCGCTTGAGCTGGGCGATGCTGGTCGAGGCCGGAAGGTACCTGACACTGGCCCGCTCGGTGGCCAGGTTGACGCTGGCCCCCAGTACCCCGTCCAGCTTCTTCAAAGCCCGCTCCACCCGCCCTACGCAGGCCGCGCAGGTCATGCCGGTGACGCCCAATTCGACCTCGGCCACCACCGGGGTGTAGCCCACCTCCTGGATCTTCTCCACCAGGGCTTGCGGAGTGGTCTTTTCAGGGTCGTAGGCGACACGGGCGCTCTCGGTTGCCAGGTTGACCGAGGCTCCCTCGACCCCTTCGAGCTTCCTGAGCCCGCGCTCGACCCGGTTCACGCAGGCCGCGCAGGTCATACCCTGGACGCCGATCTGCAGTTCCTTGGCCATTTGCTTTGTCCTTTGGTCGTACGCCGTACGATTTGCATCTTGCGTACGACGTATGACGTACTCGGCGTACGCCCTCATCAGCGGTACTTCAGCACCTCCATCAGCTCGGCCACGAGCTTATCGGCATCGCCGCGCTGGGCCGCGCTGGCCACGTGGCGCTCGAGGTGGCTCTTCAAGACCAGCTCGCCTACCTTGTCCAAAGCCCCCTGCACGGCCTTGATCTGCTTGAGCACGTCCACGCAGTAGGGCTCGCCCTCGAGCATCTTCAAGATGCCCTCCAGGTGCCCCTTGGCCGAGAGGAGCCGGTTGCGCGCCTCCTGTCGCACCTTGGGCTCGAGGTGCAGGGGGTGTTCGGCGATAGGGTTCACGTTCGCTCCCTTGGGCCTCGGCTCACTGCCGGACCGAGGCGCCGTAGCCCTCTTCCTGCACCGCGGCGATGAGCGCTTCCACGGGGGCATTACCCTCGACGATGGCCTTTCCCTCCTGGAGGAAGACCTCCACCCGCTCCACCCCCGGCACCCCCTTGAGGGCTTTCTCGACGCTCATCTTGCAGTGCCCGCAGCTCATGCCTTCGACCTTGAGTTCGATGCTCATCTTTCACCTCCACCCCCCCAGGGGAGGGGTACGGCTCCAGCTTAGACCTCCTGCCGAATGAAGTCAACCCCACCCGAGGGGGGGTGGGGTTAGGATGTGGGCCTGTGCCCCGATGCCGCGCCCTCAAAGGGATCGCAGCCACTCCCGATACTGCGCGATCTCCCTGGCCTGTACGTCGATCACGCCCTGGGCAAAGCGCCTGAGTTCCGCTTTGGCAGCCTTTTTCAGGGCCAGCTTGGACATGTCGAGGGCGTCTTGGTGGTGGGGGATCATGCCCTCTAAAAAATCCCGATCCACCGGCATCGCGTGCCCCGGCATGGCCTGCATCCCCATCATGGAAGCCTCCATCATGGGCTTCATGTCGTCACGCATCATCTGCATGTAGCCGGCGCTGGGGGCCGCGCCGTACCAGGCCTTGAGCCAGGCGGTGAGCTGGCCGATCTCCTTGCTCTGCACGGCGATGATCTCCTGGGCCGCCTTGCGGACGCGGGCGTCCTTTGACACCTTGAGCACGGCCTGGGCCATCTCCACTGCGCCTTTGTGGTGCTCGATCATCATCGACATGTAGGCGATGTCAAAGTCCTTGCCTGAGAGCTTCTCGAGCGCTCCCATACTTTTCATGGGCATGCCACCGTGCTGCGAGTGGTCGGTTTGGGCCAGGGCCAGGCCGAGCGCGAGTGTGAGTACCACGATCGTTCGCATCATCTCTATCACCTCCATGCCAGATGGTGGAGGGCTTGTGTTAAGCCCGTGTAAAGCGCCGCCACGACCCCGCCCCCAGCAGCAGGGCATTCACCGTCACGATCACCGTGGAGGCGCTCATCAGCAGGGCTGCCCACTCCGGCCGCAGCAGGATACCGTAGCCGTTGTAGAGCGCCCCCGCCGCGATGGGGATGGCCAGCACGTTATAGATGGCCGCCCAGAAGAGGTTCTGCTTGATTTTGCCGCGCACCTTGCGGGCCAGTTGAATGGCCTTGGCCACATCGGCGGGGTCGTTCCTTACCAGCACCACGTCGGCGGTCTCCACGGCCACGTCGGTCCCCGCCCCGATGGCGATGCCCACCTCGGCTTCGGCCAGGGCGGGGGCGTCGTTCACGCCGTCCCCGACCATCGCCACCTTACGCCCCTGGGCCTGGAGTTCGCTCACCTTAGCCGCCTTGTCCTCGGGTAAGACCTCGGCGATTACCGTGTCCATGCCCAGCTGGCGGGCCACGGCCTCGGCGGTGCGGCGGTTGTCGCCCGTGAGCATCACGGTCTGGATGCCCATGCGGTGCAATGCCTGCACCGCTTTGCGGGCGGACTCGCGCACCACGTCGGCCACCGCGACCACCCCTGCGGGCTGGCCGTCCACCGCTACGTACATGGCGGTCTTGCCCTCGGCGGCCAGCCGGGACACCCGTTCCTCCAGCCCGCCCACCTCCACGCCTTCCCGGTCCATGAGCCTCCGGTTGCCGATGAGCACCCTGCGCCCCTTAACCTGGGCCACCACACCGTGCCCGGGGACAGAATCGAAGGCGTCGGGGGGTTGCACGCCCACGCCACGCTCCTCGGCCGCCCGCACGATGGCGCGGGCCAGGGGGTGCTGCGAGGGCTGGTCGGCGGAGGCGGCGAGGGCCAGCAACTCTTCGGGGGTGAAGGGGGCGATGGGCTCGAGGTCGGTCAGCGCGGGCTTGCCCTCGGTGAGGGTGCCGGTCTTGTCGAAGACCACCGTGTCGAGGGCGGCGGTGGCCTCGAGCGCGCTCGCGTTCTTGAACAGCACGCCCTCCCGGGCCGCCAGCCCCACCCCCACGGTGATGGCCGTGGGGGTCGCCAGGGCCAGCGCGTCCGGACAGGCGATCACGATGGCCGATACTGCGGCGGTGAGGGCGAAGGTAAGCCCCTGCCCTCCCAGGAAGTACCAGAAGAGGAAAGTTAGCACGCCCGAGCCCAGCGCGACGAAGACCAGGTACTTCCCGGCCAGGTCGGCCAGACGCTGGGCTGGGGCCTTGGAGGTCTGGGCGTTCTGTACCATCTGCACGATGCGGGCTAGAGCGGTGTCGGCCCCTACTGCTGTGGCCTCAAAGGTGAAGGCCCCGGTTTGGTTGACGGTTCCCCCGATCACCTTGGAGCCTGGAGCCTTGACCACGGGGATGGGCTCGCCGGTGATCATGCTCTCGTCGACGTAGCTCTGGCCCGAGACCACCACCCCGTCCACCGGCACCCGCTCGCCGGGCCTGACCACAACCTCGTCGCCTACCGCTACCTGCTCGAGTGGGATCTCTATCTCTTGATCCCCTCGTCGGACCCGGGCCGTCGCGGGGGCCAGCTTCAGCAGGGCTTCCACCGCCCGGCCAGTGGCGAAGCGCGCGCGCATCTCGAGCCAGTGGCCCAGCAGGCTGAGGGTGGTGAGCATCGCCGCCGCCTCGTAGAACACGTCGCCCTCGAAGAGGAAGGTGGCCCCCAGCGAGTAGGTGTAGGAGACCAAGATGCCCGTGGCGATGAGGGTCATCATATTGGCCTCGCCGCGCAGCAAAGCTCGCCAGGCCGCACTGATGAAGGGCCAGCCGCCCCACCACACCACCGGCGTTGCCAGCAGGAAACCCCACAGCCCCATCGAAAGACCGAAGGGTGGCATGTCGGGGAAACCCAGCGCCCCGCCGATGGGCGAAAAGATCACGACGGGCAGGGTCAGCAGCAGCGACACCACGAAGCGCCGCAGCATGTCGTTCACCATCGCGGCCCCGTGCCCGGCGTGTGCGTCGTGGGCTTTGGCTGGAGCGGTACCGTGGGCATGAGGCCGCGTTACGGCCTGGTGGGCTGCGTGGTCGTGATGGGAATGGTGAGGCTTGTCATCCGTACCGACCCTGGGATGGCCGGGCTGGCAGGCCGAAGCCTCGCAGTCCTGGCAGGTGCAGCTATAGCCGTCTTGCTCGAGCCGTTCGCGCAAGGTCTCGGTGCTGGTTCGTCCGGGGTCGTAGCTTACGTGCGCTAGGGCGCGGGTGCGGTCGAGGTGGACGCTGCTGACGCCGGGCAGCCGGGCCAGATAGTCTTCCAGGCCAGCCTGTTCGGAGGCATCGTGGCAGTTTTTGAGGGTGAGCTCGAGCACCGATTCGTGCTGATCGCCGCGTTTTATCCTTTTTGACATGGCTAGACCTCACCGGGAGTTTTGCGGGGGTGTTCATAACCTCATCTCATACCCACCCCACCTGGGGTGGGGTATAGAACCAGGATAGTCCGGATTATGCAGGAGATCAACCCCCACCGACTTTCCTTGCTGGTGAGGGAGGCAAGGACGAGCCTTAGGGCTTCAGGGCCTCGGCAATCGCGACGAGCAATTCTTCCTTGTGCTCGTAAGAAGGCCGCAGAAACACCAGCGTGGCGTTGGTCCAGTCCTGTACGGCGGCAATTTCGGTTTCGTCGGGTAGCTTGAGGTGGGGGTAGGCTCCGTACTCCACGTACATGCCGAAGCGCTCGGCCACGGCCTCCAGAGCCAGCACGGTATCCTGGTCAAAGCGGATGACGAGAGGCAGCAAGAAGGCGGGCTTTCCGCAACTTCCGCCCAGGCCCACCATGGGAAAACCCGCGAGGCTCGGGGTCTGGTATTTGCGCTGGCAGCGCTCGAGAAAGGCCTCGCGGTCGCGCACGAGGTCTTTGCTGGCCTTGAGGCTGGCGACGTACTGGCCCAGCGAAGGTTCGGTGGCTTCCATGGTTGCTCCTCGAGAGACAATCCTACCCTCTGCCGGCTTCAGATCGGTACGCACCTTCGCTACTCTCCCAGGAAAATCCCGTGCCAGGCGTGGATCCAGACCTCGCCGGTGTAGGCGTTCACCGAGAGCATGCCCTCGATCTCCTTGCGGCCAAAGTCAAAGGTGTAGTAGCCACCGAAGGCCTGACCCTCCATGACCTTGGCTCCCGGCAAGTAGCCCTTGAGGAACTGCTCGGCCAGCTTCTGCGCGGCAGCCTTGTCGTAGTGTGCGGTGGTTGGAGGCTGGCTCTGCATCATGCCCATCATGCCGTAACCCATGCCCAAGCGGGTGTTCCACATCATGTTGGGGCCGGGCTCGAGGTAGATGTTGCCGGTATAGCGGTCGGCCAGGATCTCCACCAGACCGTTGCCCCTGACATCGACTACCTGGGCGTAGTAGTTCTCGCTGAAGCTCATGAAGTCTTTGAGCCTAGCCTCGGGGCTAAAGCGTTTGGCGAAGGCCTCGAGCCGGGCCCTGGCTTCGGCTGGGGGGATGGGCTGGGCCTGGGCAGGGTAAATGCCCATCATGCCCATTCCCATCCCCCCGCCCATCATCATTCCAGGGCCGTACCCATAGCCCGGATTGCCCCACATGCCCTGGGTGAGGGCTATCCCTACCGCGGCCAGACCTGTGATTCCCAACCACAACAGCCCGCGTTTCACGGCGTGCCTCCTCACTCGCTCAGGTCGCGCTTCATCCGCTCAAAGCTTTCCTTGTCGAGTTCCCCTCTGGCGTAGCGCTCCCGCAGAATCTCCAGCGCGCGGTCCCGCCCCTCACTCGGGGACGGGCGGGAGAGCGCCCGCACCAGCAAGTAGACCAGCAGCACTAATACGATCAGCTCGAGCAGCATCCCGAGCCAACCCCAGCCGCCCATCATTCCGTAACCGTAAGGCCACCCCATCATCTCGACCTCCAGCCATACCCTACGGCGGTATTGTTAAGCTGGCGTAAAACCTCACTTGAGGTAGCGATCGAAGAAGGCTACCGACTTGCGCATGGCTGTGGCGAAGCTCTGGCTCAGGTTGTGGTCGTTGCCGGGGTAGAGGTAGAGCTCATGGGTTTGCCCGGCTGCTTTGAGCTGAGCCGAGAGCCGCTGGGAAAAGCTCACCGGAACCACGTTGTCGGCTAGCCCGTGATGGAGCTGGATGGGCGAGACCCCCTGGCTTAGGTAGCTGTTGGCCGAGATGGCGTTCCAGAAAGCCGGGTTGTTCTCGGGGGTGCCGTACTGGCGGATGAACTCCTCGCGTCGGCGACGGGCTTGCGAGGGAATGGTACCCGGACGACTGGGCCGCCGCCAGCCGCCCAGAATGTCGCTGTAGGGAGCCACTACCCCCGCCCAGATCACCCCGGCCCGGATGCGCCGGTCGATCACCATGGCCCGCAGGGTCAGGTAGCCCCCCATCGAATGCCCCCACATGCCGATGCGCTCGGGGTTGACTTCCCCAAAGCGACGCAGCGAGGCGTAGGCGTTGAGCACGTCGATGGTGTAACCCGGCGACCAGTAGGCCCCGCTGGGCTCGCCCTCGGAGTTGCCGTGGCCGCGCAGGTCGATCTTGAACACCACATAGCCCTGCCGGGCGAAGCCGTCGACGTAGGCCACGTAGCGCTCGGTGGTGCGGTACTGCTCGGGGGGGATGTAGCCATGCACGAAGACGATGCCCGGCCAGCCCCCCTGGGGCTTCTTGCCGCTCGGGATGGTGAGCAGCCCGTAAATCTTGAGCCCCTCTGAGCGGTAAGAGGCGATGTAGCGCTGGTAGTTGGGGCCGGGAGCCAGGCGCTGCTCGAGGACGATGGCCGAACCGGGGTAGCTGCCCCGCCGCAGGGTCTCGATCGCCATGGGGTGCTCGAGGGGATTGGCCTGGGCCAGGGCTGTGCTGAGGCCCACAGCCGCCACCACCGGAAGGAGCCGGGTGATGCTCATGGACCAAAATTAAACTCGGAAGGCTGCCTCGAGTAGAAGCCGCCTTACCAAGGCGAAGCGGGGAGGGTGAACCAGAAGGTGCTGCCCTCGCCCACCTCACTCTCGAGCTGGTGTAGCACCACGTTGCAGGGCAGCAACAGCCCGATGTCACGGTCTGTATCTAGGGCCTGCCGGGCCAGGTTGGGGTTGCAGGCCCCAGGATCAGGTAGGGTTCGTACTCCAGGCCTAGCTTCTCCTTCAGGGTCTTTAATCTCGCTCAGAATGCCAAAACCTTGGGCTTTCAGCGCCTCCACAGCTCGAGCCCTGACCTCGATCAAGTCACCTGACAAAACAAAACGGTTTTCATCGCATAGTTCGGCATATTTACCTCCTCACCCCTGCACCTGCAAGATCCCCATCATGCCGCGATCCTCGTGCTCGGCGATGTGGCAGTGATAAACGGTGGTGCCGGTAAAGTTGCGAAAGGGAATGCCAATGCGTACCACATCGTTTTTCTTGAGGTTCACAGTATCCTTCCAGGCCCGGTAGGGCACCGGCTTGCCGCCCCGCGAAATCACCTGGAAGGGGTAGGTGTGCAGGTGGAAGGGGTGGTCCATGTCGGTCTTGTTGACCAGCTCCCAGACCTCGAGGGTACCCAGCTGGGCCTGCACATCGACCCGGTTCGGGTCGAACATCTGGTTGTTGATGAAGAACTCGGCCTGCATCATGCGCTCGCCCAGCTCGAAGCGGCGGGTGGCCACGGCCTTGCTGGGGTCGAGCCGTTCGACGGGGGCCAGCGAGGCGGGCAGGGGCAGGGGTTTGGGGCTGGCCGGGGCCACGACGGTGAGCAGGGTCTCGAGGCGGGTGGCTCCCATGCCCATCATGGAGCCCATCATCCCCGTGTCGCCCATGCCCCCCATGCCGCCGTGGTCCATCATCCCCATCCCTTGGCCCATCCCCTGGCCCATGCCCTGGTCGCCCATCATGCCGTTCATGCCGCCGTGCATCATCATCGCGCCGCGGTCGTAGGGGAGGGCCTGCAGCCGGTAGTTGCCGGGCCGACTCAGGCGCACGAGCACCTCGGCCCGCTCGCCGGGGGCCAGCAGGAGCTCGGTGAGCTCGACGGGCTTCTCGAGGAAGCCGCCGTCGGTGGCGATGAGGTAGAGGGGATGGTTTTCCAACGCCAGCCGGTAGTAGCGGGCGTTGCTGGCGTTCAGGAGCCGCAGGCGCAGGGTGGCTTTCTGAGCACGCAGGGTCGGGCGCACGGCGGCGTTGACGGTGAGCAGGTTGCCCTCCCGGCCGTTCATCCAGTCCATTTGTGTCCAGGCCGGGATCCGGTCGCCGGAGAAAGCCCAGTCCTTGAGCACCAAGAAGTGTTCCTCGGCCCCCTTCAACTCGGGCAGGGCGTCGAGCGGCCCCTCCACCACCAGCAGGCCCGCCAGCCCCGCGTAGAGCTGTGGGGCCACCCGGCCGTGGACGTGGGGGTGGTACCAGTAAGTCCCCGCCGAGCCCTTGGGGATCGTGAACTCATAAAGGCGGCTCTCGCCGGGCTGGACCAGGGCCAGTGGGTCGTCCACGCTGGCGGGCACGTGCAAGCCGTGCAGGTGCAGGTTGGTGGCCTCGGGAAGGTTGTTGGTGAAGTTCAGCCGCACCGTCTCGCCCTCGCGCACCCGCAGGGTAGGGCCGGGGAAGCCGCCGTAGGTCATCAGCCGGGCGGGCTTGCCGCTCAGGGTCAGGTTGCTCTGCCGGGCGGTGATCTGGGCCTCCACCACGCCATCGGCCCGGAGCACCTCGAGCGTGCGGGGCTGGGGAAAGGGGCTTTGAGCAAAGGCGGGGAGCCTCGAGAGCCCGTAGCTGCTCGCCAGGCCCAGGGCTCCGTACTTCAACAGTTCGCGTCGGTTCATAACGCCTCCTGCTTTAGCCTGCGCGTGGAGTGTTAAGCCTGTGCAAAGGGCAACCCCCGGCCGTGGCCGGGGGCTCGAGGGGGCGGGCATCAGGCGGCCTGGGCCATGCGGCGGCACTCCTGGGCGCAGCGGCGGCAGGCGTCGGCACAGGCCCTCATCGTGCCGTCGGGGTCATCGATGGCCTCGCAACTCTGGGCGCACGCCTCGCAGACCTCGGCACAGGCCCGGCAGACCTGGGCGTGGAGCCGCGAGCCCCGCAGCATGAAGTCCTTGGCCGTCTCGCAAATCTGTACACAGTCCATCATAATGGTCATGTGGACGGGCTCGACGTGCTGGCCGCCGTGCTGCAGGCAGTGTTGAACGGTGGTGAGGCATACGTCGTGGCACTCCCCGCAGGCCTCGGTGCAAGCCTGCATGGCGGGGCTCATGCCGGTGGTGCCGTGGGTGTGGTGCTGGCTGCTGTGCTGCATGGCTGGACCTCCTGAAATTCGGCCTTTCGGCCCTGATACTGCTGGCAATTCCGGACGACGAGAGGCAGAGTTAAAGCTCGAGCCGGCGGGTCGAAGGAGGTTCAACTTTAGCCCCCCCGCCTGAAGTTGCCTTGAGCGTCGGCTGAAACTACCGGGTTTACAAAGGCTTAACACCAAGGCATTAGCCTTTGTCGGAGAGGAAGCTTATGACCCATCAACCCGACCGAAGAGGGTGTGTCCTGGATTTAGGCAACTAGGCTGCAGTAGGGAAAGCGCCGTGTCGGACGGCGTGGAAAGGTGTGACGGGGCTGTGGGAGAAGAACCGCGAGCGGACCAGGGCCTTAGCGCTCGCTCCGGATTCGCTCCAGTGGGCCCCGGTGATCTTGAGTCTTTGGCCGATGACGTGCTTGTTGGCGCCTTCGATCTGACCTGAGCCGATGACCTCAATACCTTCCCGCTTGAAGCGGGGATAGTCGGTGTGGTCGAGGTGGGCCTGCT